>JACQEV010000164.1 GCA_016200385.1 Candidatus Methylomirabilota bacterium | reverse complement strand
CGCGATCTGGCAATCGGCGAGTTCATGATGGCGCTAGACCTCGATCCCGAAGATAACGCGTCACTGGAGCAACTCCAGAGCCTCCAGGGGTAGCCCGAAGCACCAGCGCTTAAATATAGAGGCAGGGCTTGCCCTGCCTCTGGGCACAGCAAGCAGCGCCCCTACAGACCCCCAGCCCGAAATTCGCAATCCGTCTGCCCGCCTGTGGATCCCTGCACTGCCCACTAAGCCCGCTAGGCGAAGAACCTCTTTGTCCCGCCTTTGTATTCGGTTATAATGAAAAACAGTCAGATGTTTTGCCTCACTGATCTAACCTAAGAATAGCCGCGCTATTTCATCGCCGACCCTCCTCACCCCGCCCCTCGCCCCCATTGGGGGAGAGATTAAAGGTGAGGGGAAACGAAAGGCATCAGATGGGCAAGCGAAGTCCACTGTACGGTACCGAACTCGCGGCGGGAGCCGTGTTCGGAGAGTGGTTCGGCTGGGAGCTACCCGCTCGATTCTCCGATCCTACCCTTGAGCATCGTGCTGTCCGCGACAGCGTGGGGTTGGTCGATCTCTCCTACCGCGGCATTCTGGAACTCACAGGGAAAGACCGCACCCGTTTCTTGAATGGGATGGTCACAAACGATGTCAAATCCCTGAAGCCCGGGTCCGGCCAATACGCGGCAATCTTGACCCCCCATGGCAAGCTGATGGCGAACATGCGGATTTACGCGCTTGCCGACGCGTATTGGCTCGATCTGCACGAGGAACTGATTCCGAAAGTGCGCGAGGTCTTGGAGCGGCACCTGATCGCTGATCAGGTGGAGATCCGGGACCGGAGCGGGGAGTTCACCATGGTCGCACTGCAGGGCCCGGCCAGTGTCGAGCTACTCACCGCGCTGGAGATTGGGGAGATGAAAAGCCTTGCGGAACACCAGCATCTCAGGGCTATCATCGACGGGATACCCGTCCAGGTGATCCGGGCCAGCGAAACCGGCGAGGAGGGATTCGTCCTGGTTGTGCCTCTCTCGGCGGTCGGTGGAACCTGGTGGGCACTGCTGCAGGCGGGCCGCGACCTGCAACTGCAGCCGGTCGGAATGGAAGCCTTCAACACCCTCAGGATCGAGGCCGGCATTCCCTGGTATGGCCTTGATATGGACGAGACCAATCTCCTTCAGGAGGCGGGGTTGGAGCGGGCCGCCAGCTTCTCCAAGGGGTGTTACATCGGCCAGGAGACGGTGGCACGAGTCGCCCACCGAGGGCACGTCAACTGGCATCTGGTCGGCCTACTCATCGAAGGCCGGGAGCTGCCTGAGGTGGGCGCGAAGCTCCTCCACGAGCAGCGAGAGGTTGGCCGGATCACCAGTGCGGTCCGTTCACCCATACTGGACCGCCCGATTGCCATGGGCTACGTCCGCCGCGAACGGATGGCGCCTGGGACCATCCTGCAACTCCAGACGCAGAAAGGGACCAGCTCCGCCGAGATCGTTCCGCTCCCATTCTACAAGCGAAAATAACCCCTCTTACTTTAGCATCGAGCGTGGAGACAACGCTCCATGAAGATCTACACCAAAACGGGTGACAAAGGTGAGACCGGACTGATCGGCGGGACAAGGGTGCTGAAGTCGGCGCTTCGAGTCGAAGCATACGGGGAGATCGATGAGCTGAACGCTGTCCTTGGCTGTATCAGGACCAGGCTAACAGACGAGACGATCAGCGAAAGCCTTCTGGGGATCCAGCGCGACCTCTTCGCCATCGGCGCTCAACTCGCCGACCCGAGGGGTCAGGTTGAAAAGAAAGCCGAGAAGGTGAGCATCGGCGAGGAACGAGTTCGACAGCTCGAGGAGATCATTGACCGGTATGATGCCGTGCTCCCTCCGCTCCGCTCATTCATCCTTCCGGGCGGCACAGAGGGTGGCGCCCTCCTTCACCTGGCCAGGGCCGTCTGCCGTCGGGCAGAGCGGCGAATGGTGGCGCTGTCTCAGGAGACATCACTCTCTCCCGTCCTCATCGTCTATATCAATCGGCTCTCTGACCTCCTCTTCACCCTAGCCAGGGCGGTCAACCGGGAGGCGGGGACCGAAGAGATTCCCTGGTAGAAAGGGGGAAGGCGTTGGCGATCCTGAAGGTGGCGCGTCTCGGGCATCCGGTCTTGCGGCAGATAGCGCCGCCCGTCGAGCCCGAAGCGATTCAAGGCGCCGAGATCCAGCACCTCATTGATGACATGATCGAGACCATGCGGGAGTACGATGGTATTGGGATCGCCGCTCCTCAGGTCCACGTCTCTAAGCAGATCGCCGTGATTGAGGCAAAGGGGAGCCGGCGGTATCCCGATGCGCCCGATATCCCGCTGACGGTCCTGATCAATCTCGAGGTGACGCCTCTCGCCCCAGATTTGGAAGATGACTGGGAGGGTTGTCTCAGTTTGATCGATTTCAGGGGAAAGACGCCCCGTTACCGCCAGGTGCGGGCAAAGGCGCTTGACCGGCAGGGGCATCCGGTCGAGTTTGTCGCCACCGAATTCCACGCTCGAGTGCTCCAGCATGAGCGGGACCACCTCCTCGGCAAGGTCTTCATCGATCGGATGCCCAGCTTTGAGACGCTTTCTTATCTTTCCGAATTTGCCCGTTACTGGAACCACTAGTGCCGTTCCAACCTGTTGCCGCTAATGG
>JACQEV010000163.1 GCA_016200385.1 Candidatus Methylomirabilota bacterium | reverse complement strand
CTCCGGATACACGACGACCATCGGACCGTGGCCGCACTGGCTGAAACAGCCAGACTTGTTGACCCGGATCTCCTTGGCCAGGCCACGCTCCGCCAGCCTTTTCCGGAGGTAGGCCACATAGGCTGCGGTATCTCCCTGGAGAGGGCAGCAATCACCGCCGGTGCAGATGAAGACGTGCCGTCGATACTGGCCCATCGATCTGTGCCCTCCTGGAGTCCCGGACCGGCAAAAAGAAAAGGAGGACTAGGTCGTCCATCCTCCTCGCGGCGTGCCGCACCCGGGCCATCCGCTGTCCCTTTATGCCTGACCGTCGCCCTCCGCGACCATCTTGTTGACCTCCTCCATCAGGGCATCGGCGATCTCCGACTCCTTCACCTTGCGAATCATTTGCCCCTTCTTGAAGATCAACCCGATCCCCTTGCCGCCCGCGACCCCGATGTCGGCGCCCCTAGCCTCGCCGGGTCCATTCACCTCGCATCCCATCACCGCGACGTGGATCTCTTTGTTGATCCCTGCCATCCGCCGCTCCACATCCTGCGCGAGGGCGATCAGGTCGATGTCGGCCCGGGCGCACGAGGGGCAGGCGACGAAGGTCAGCCCGCCCTTCCGGAGACCGAGCGATTTCAGGATGTCGATGCCGACCTTGATCTCCTCAACGGGATCAGCCGAAAGCGACACGCGGATGGTGTCGCCGATTCCCTCGGCCAAGAGGGTCCCTATGCCGACCGATGACTTGATCGTCCCCACCCCGGGGGTGCCGGCCTCTGTCACGCCGAGATGTAGGGGGTAATCCACCTTATCTGCCAGGAGTCTGTACGCCTCGATCATCATCATGGGGTCGGACGCCTTCAGGGACACCTTGATCTCTCGATAGTTGAGGTCCTCGAGGATCCTGATATGACGCAGGGCGCTCTCCACCATCGCCTCGGGGGTGGGCCCCCCGTCCCTGGCCAGCAGATCTTTTTCCAGCGAGCCCGCGTTGACTCCGATTCGGATCGGGACGGTTCGTTCGGCCGCCACCTTGACGATCTGCTCCACACGCGAACGGTCGCCGATGTTGCCGGGGTTGAGGCGGAGGCCGTCCACCCCCTGCTCCAGGGCGATCAACGCGAGCTTGTAATTGAAGTGGATGTCGGCGATCATGGGGATCCGGATCTGCTTACGGATCTCTCCGAGCTTCTCGGCGGCTTCTTTGACCGGGACGCCGAGCCGCACGATATCACACCCGGCCACCTCCAATGCCCAGATCTGGTCCACCGTTGCCTGGACGTCTCGCGTGTCCGTCTTCGTCATCGACTGGACCGACACTGGAGCATCGCCGCCGACCTTGACGGTTCCTACCAGGATCTGCCGGGTCTTGCGTCTTTCAATCATGGTTACCTCGCTGAAACAGTTCCGAGTTTCGGGTTTCGGGTTCCGCGTTGAAGACCCGAAACTCAAAACGCGAAACGCAAAACCTTTCCTTCATTGTTTGCCAAGCAGGCGGAAGATGTCGTTGTAGAAGGCAAAGATCATCAGGGCCACCAGCAGGACGAGGCCGACCTGCTGGGCCACCTCTCGCTTCTTCAGGCTGATCGGTTTGCCGCGAACCGCCTCGATCAAGGAGAAGAACAGGTGCCCGCCGTCCAGAATGGGAATCGGGAGCAGGTTCAGAATCGCCAGGTTGATGGAGAGGAGCGCGGCGAAAAACAGAAGATTCAAGATGCCCAGACGCGCCTGCTCCCCGGCCATCTGGGCCACCAGCAGCGGCCCGCCTATGGTCTTGGCCGGGACAACGCCCTGGAGCAGCTTGACGAACGTCAGCAAGATCAGGCGGCTGAGTTCGAAGGTCTTGGAGACCGCTCTCCCGAATGCGGTGATCGGGTTGGTCCGCTCCGTCAGGAATTCCTCCGCCGGGGCGATCCCGAGCAGACCGATCTCCTGCTCCTCCCCAAAGAGATTCTTCTGCTTGGTGGCTTTTGGCGTCATCGTCAGGTCGAACGCGCGCCCCGCTCGTTCCACGGTCAGGTGAACGGGTCGCCCGGGGCTTTTGTGGATCTGCGTCGCGAGCTCCTCCCACTTCTCGATGGGTCGCCCGTCAATCGCGACGATTCGGTCGCCGCGCAGCAGGCCTGCGTCGTGTGCGGGGAAGCCTTCCATGACATCACCCACCTTGGTGGCGAGGGTGGGGACCCCGACCATGAAGACAACCCAGAAGATGGCGACGGCAAGAAGAAAATTGGATCCCGGGCCGGCGAGGATAATCAGCGAGCGCCATCCCACAGGCTTCGCGGAGAAGGATCGCTCCCGGTCAGCGACCTCTTCTTTTGGGTCCTCGCCCAGCATTTTCACATAGCCGCCGAGCGGGATGGCGGACAGCAGGTATTCGGTCCCACCCCGCGTGAAGCCGGCGATCTTCGGGCCGAAACCCAGCGAGAATTTCAGGACGCTGACTCCGGCCCGCTTGGCGACCAGGAAGTGGCCCAGCTCATGGACGAAGATGAGCACACCCAGGACGACAACAGCCCACAGGAGATAGTCAAGCCGCGAGAGATACGGTCGAATATCGACCGCGACCAACATGCTGAGGGTGACAGCGGATACAGAGCTAATCATTACCGTGTGTACGCCTTTCTCCTCGCGCTAGGCCTGGAGGGCCCCCTGAACCAGCCGCCGGGCCTCGCGATCTGCGTCAAGGACATCTTCCAGAGAATCGATCTTGCGACCTCGATGACTGTCAAGCGCGCCGGCG
>JACQEV010000166.1 GCA_016200385.1 Candidatus Methylomirabilota bacterium | reverse complement strand
GTTGATGCGGAAGTAGGTCGAGAGCTCCATCGGGCAGCGCACGCCCTTCGGGACATACACGAATGACCCATCGCTAAAGACCGCCGCGTTCAGCGATGCGAAGAAGTTATCGGTGTAAGGCACCACCGATCCGAGGTACTTTTTGACCAGGTCCGGATGGTTGTGCACCGCGTCCGAGAAGGAGCAGAAGATGATCCCTAGCTCGCCGAGCTTCTCCTTGAACGTGGTCGCGACCGACACGCTGTCGAACACCGCATCGACCGCAACCCCGGCGAGCCGCTGCCGTTCAACCAGGGGGATGCCCAGTTTGTCGAATGTCTCCAAGAGCTTCGGATCCACCTCATCGAGGCTCTTGGGCCCCTCTGCCTTCTGCTTTGGCGCGGCGTAATAAATCATGTTCTGGTAGTCGATCGGAGGATACTTGACGTTGGCCCACTTCGGCTCCGCCTCAGATTTCTCCAGCTTCGCCCAATGCCTGTAGGCCTTCAGCCGCCACTCCAGCATGAACTGTGGCTCGTTCTTTTTACTGGAGATCAGGCGAATGATGTCTTCATTCAGCCCGCGAGGCGCGACATCCGCTTCGATATCGGTCACAAAGCCGTATTTGTACTCCTGGCTTGCCAGGGCTTCGATTGTGTCGGGCTTACTGCTCATAACTTCTCCTTGATCAGGTCCTTCCGGACCTCACACATCCGGGACCAGCATCCCTCGCTCTCGGTGCTTCTGCTCCACTTAATACCCGATAATATGATACCTTTCTTGGGCTGTTTTTTCCACACCTTTCCGTTTCCCGCCAGCCTCATGAGGCCCCCGCCCCCCGTGCCGGCCCCCTGGGGCTGCTCGACTAGGCTGCCTTCTCGCCCTGAACTTCGCGGCGTAGTCGATCGATCCAGCCCGCCGCCCGATTCCACTCGGCCAACTCAACAGCCCGCAACCTGTCCAACTCGATGTTGAACACGAACTCCCGGACCGTGAAGCCGCAGCGTGTGCAGCGCTTATAGTAGAACCTCTGTCCATCTCCTTCCGCCTGCACCTCCCCGATGCGCTTCATATGCGTGAAGCAACACCGACTCGGCGAGGGAGGGGATATGATCCTCTCCATCTCCTTCCGTCCGCACCTCCCCGATGCGCTTCATATGCGTGAAGCAACACCGACTCGGCGAGGGAGGGGACACGATCCTCTTGGGATAGCCGTTTCTTGCCGGCTTGTCAGCACTGTATTCCACAATCGTCGCCATGTGACATTCCGAAACTGATCACATCAACACCATTACCATTCCAGCTTTGCCAGGTCCCTTTGAAACAGGGAGCTGATGATCCAATCCAGCGCAACCCGGATGCGGTTCTTCCACCCGAAGAGCTTGATAAGGAAGACCGAACGCCACAGCAACCAAGCCGGAAGCCCAGAGAATCTCACCCCCGCGATCTCTCCGACCCCATCGCCGGCCCCCAGGGAGACCAAGTCCCCGCGATGGCGATAGACGAAGGGCTCTTTGGCTTGTCCCTGCAATCCCCTGATGACGTTAGCGGCCACGCAGTGGGCTTGCTGAATGGCCACCTGCGCCGTTGGGGACAAGGCGTCGTGGAGCCGCTGGTCCCGACAGTGGGCGCAATCCCCGATGGCGAACACGCCCGAGAAGGTAGGCAACTCGAGGTATTCATCGACAACAACGCGACCCAGCTTATCCTTCTCAACTGGCAGGTTCTCAACGACCAGGTTCGCCTTCACCCCTGCCGTCCAGATTACGGTCTCCGTCTGGATGATGTCGCCATCTGCCAATTCAACCGCTCCGTCGCTGACCCGGACGACCGGCGAGTGCAATCGAACCTCGAGGCCCTTCTGCCTCAGCTTTTCCAGACCCAAGTCGGCCAACCGATCACTAACGCAAGGGATGATCCTTCCCGTCGCTTCGGCCAGCACAACCCGGACGTCTCGCACATCCAGGCTTGGATAATGCCTCGCCAGTGTCTTCCGCGCGAGATCGTCGATCTCCGTCGCCAACTCCACACCCGTGCAACCGGCCCCAACCAGGACGAACGTGAGAAGCCTTCGTCTCAGATCGGGATCGCGCTCAAGGACGGCCCGCTCGAACATCTCCAGGATGTGGTTCTTGAGCCTGACAGCGTCCTTCAGCGTCTTGAATGTGAACGCCTTCTCTTCGGCCCCGCTGACGCCGAAGTAGTTGGTCACGCTTCCCAGGGCGATCACGAGAACGTCGTATCCCACGTCGCCGTGATCGGTCAAGACCCTCCGGTTCCCCAGGTCGATCGATCGAACCTCCCTGGTCTCAAAGGTCAGTCGTGTCTTGCCGCTGAGGGCCCGAATGGGCCAGACCACATGGCGGGGCTCAATGATGCCCGACGTGACCTCGTGGAGCATTGGCGAGAAGAGGTGAAAGTTACGCGCGTCCAAGAGGCGAATCTCAAGCCCGGTCTCCTTTCGGAGCCGCCTGTCCAGCTCGAGAGCCGTAAACAGCCCGCCGAACCCCGCGCCAAGAATGACAATCCGTCGCCCCATCATCGTGTGAACCCCGCTCTAGAGGCAATCCCAATCCCTCTGCTGAGAGCCAGATCTGCGAAGACCGCCTGGATTCCCGCGTAGGAACGGGAGGGAAGCGTTGCGTACGACACCCCCTTGTGCGAGACAGCTCGCGCATCCACCTCGGGCCTTGTGGACACGGCCACGATCGACAGCGCCGGGGCAAGTTCCTTGATTGCCGAGATGATCAGCAGACCGTTGAGGCCGGGCGTCTCCAGATCCAGCACCAAGAGATCCGCATCCATGACTTCGACAGCCCCAAGGACTTCCAATCCGGACTCGCACACCGTCAGGCGAGACGAGCCCTGCTCCAACGCTCTGGAGGCAGCCTCCACAAGTTCTCGACTGCTCGAACACAAGATAACGTGCATGCTCATCGTTAACGCCTTGCTCACACCCGTTCTGGCCGAGTCCTGGGCCTGTTGAAGGCCATACTTCTCGAAAACCACTAATGTCAACTGAAACCAACGCTAAATTGAGCAAAGGCCGTACCAGCCCAAATGGGCGAGGTCGGCCGATAATCCGAACCCTGTAACTAGGTATAGATGCAGGGGAATGTCCAGCTCTTAAGGAAGCTTCACTGGGAGGCGGATGGTTCTAAGAGGGCGGGAATTGTTCCCAGGGGGTCGGAGTTTCTCCTGGGGGGCCACTTGAGGGACTGAGAGAGGCCTAACTTGAGATTGGGGCAATCAGTGCGTCCACGCCCTGGCCTCACTTCTAATCCTCTGGCGGTACTTGGTCAAGGTCTTCTCATAGAGAAGAACTCTGCGGGGGTTGGACGAAGGCCGAAGCCGAGAGCCCATATTGCTTGGTTGTTCGCAACACTCCCTAGCGATTCAACCCCGTTTTTTGCCTGGCCTTGTAGCGCCCTTGCTCCTCCAGAAGCCGCAGTTGCGACACCTGCTCTTCTTCGCCTGCCCCGTCGGTGGCAACGCGCGAGGAGGACAATGGGGCCAGGCCTACTTGGTTCCCCCATTGCGACCACCCACGCCTCCGATGCCGGGCAAAAAGTTCAAGATTAGGATAGTTGCTTATTCCTCGAGCTTTTCAGCGAGCTTTGCGATACCGGGATAACGTTCAATCTCCGTCTCGACAACTGATCGAAACGCGTCGAGTGATTCCATGGGGAAGGGAACGCCACAGTCTTCATTTGGCTCCGCCTCCAGATTGTCATAGTCTACCAGATAGACCTCAATATCAGGGTTGTCCGTGAATACTCCGCCGACGTTACCACCAGAAACAGTGACTACTACTTTCGCTCCCCCCACTTTGATGCCTCCTTCACTTGGTCCCTAAAAGGCGATAACAGCCCGGGCGAACAAACTCCAAGAATTGAAGCTCGCGTAGCTTTTGGAGCTGCTGCCGAATCTTTGGACGAACATTGCGGTTGCCGGGGTGGGCTTTGGCAAGCTCCACTTCAAAGGAATAAACCTCAGAAAGTGTAAACTCAGCCTTGTTAATCTTGCGCACGGCTCTGAGTACGTCGAGTGTCCACCCTCTGACGTCTGGGCTTAACTTTGAAAATGAACGAATCTGGCTGTACTGTTTTCGTATCTGGTCAACCTCAGTAATCATGCCGTCTGTCACGAGGTGTAGCTTGCCGTCTGGAGGTATTTCGCTAAGTAGTATATTGCAACCAACCCAGCCTGCACGCCGAGCGCTTAAGCCTAGCGGTCTGCGCTGCTGAATTGCACTTTCCGTGAAGAAGAAATGGGGAACAAGCAGAACATTCCATACCTTCCAAAAATTCGTATACTGCATTACCACCAAGCTTGGAACTTTATCGCTGCGGATAGCGGAAATCATGGACGTGTAAGCAGCGTCGACTATCTTGTTTTGGTTCCAACGCAGGCTGCTCTTCAACTGAAATACTTGATTGCATCTAGGGCAGAGGAGATCAACTGCGCGAGTATTTGTTGGAGATTGATTTAACCTATTTGAGTCACAGGCTGGACAGTACAAATTTTGGGCAGCCCAGTGCTCACTTACAACGCGCGCAACTTGCGATGGGCTTTTATAGTTCGAAGCTAGACCTGCTCTTAGATCGAGGTCCATTTGGTGACTTTCACCCCGACGCTGATAACTCGCAAGTCGACTAATAGACTAATGTGTGATTTGTATACCCGAAAGGACGAAAGGGCATCGACAATGTCCTTCAACTCACGTGGAAAATCTGTTTTGAGGATGGCGGTAGCGTGCTTATATTCGTGCAGCTCGT
>JACQEV010000165.1 GCA_016200385.1 Candidatus Methylomirabilota bacterium | reverse complement strand
TCCGCCACCCGTGCCGTGCCACTGCCTGATCGATCTTCGCAAGCCTGGGGCTTTGCTCCAGCCAGCGCTCCACCACTCTCCTCGCTCCATAGCGGGCGATGAGGAAGGCCAGCGCCACCCCGATGGTGGAGGCGATGGAGACGTACACGGTCCCCCAGAGCGGACCGAAGGCGACACCGCCCAGGACCGTGATCGGGAGGCCGGGCGCGAAGAAGATCACGGCCAGGATGTACCCCGTCATGAAGACCAATGGGGCTAATGCTCCAAACCCTTCGATCCACGCCTTCAGATGGACGATATTGTGGAGGTTGAGGACCTCCTGGAGGCCAAAGCTCCTGACCAAAAAGGCCCCTCCCAGGAGGATCCCGCCGAGCAGCAGCAGTCGTCCCCACCGTGTGGGCTTTTGAGCCATTTCACTCAAAGCGATGCCTCCTCCAACGATAACTCGGCTCAAGGATGGTCCCGGGTTCCTTCACGGTCTCTAGGGCGCCCAGCGCCTCCAGAAGGATCGTCCGCTGCTGCTTCACGGCAAAGGCTTCCCCCAAGGGGTGACCAAAAGGGTAGTGAAGGTAGAGGGCGCGGGGCGGCTTCACCTTCTTCGTAACTTCTTTCTTGAGGGTGATCCCGATAGTCGGAATCCCTATCGCCTCGATGGCACGCTGGAGCAGGCCCACGGCCTGGTTGCAAAGACCTCACGCCGGGGTGAGGAAAACAGCCTCCGCCCCGTCGCGCTTCAGTCGGCGAGCCACCTCGGGCGCCGTCTTCTCCACTAGGGTTGCTACGTGGGGACCGTCGATATGCCCCATGAAGCTGTACACAAAGGGGGCAATCCCCCCGATCATCCCCTCTGCCTCAAACTCCTTCAGCCGGTACAAGGGCAGAACCACGTTGAGATCCTTGTCCGCGGCCGAGTGGTCATAGTATTTGTGGGTGATAACCACCTCTTCTTCCTTCACGTCCGACGGTATGACTCGAAAACTCGGATCGCCGCCCGGATCGTCCATATCGAAAGGGGGTTGCGTCTCCATGTGGACCCCGGCGGTCGTCACGAGGGCGATCACCGCCTCTCGAAGCGGCTTCTTCAGGGGCGCCCAGGGGATCCCTTCCGTCTCCACGAACCGGTGGTGTCTCGCCCAGCGCTCAGCCAGCCAGGGAAGATGCCTGTAGAGCCCCACCATAAGCGCATTGCCCAGTTCTTTCAGCCGTCTCATCTTCCCCTTTCCGTCATAAAGCGATCTGTCGCAACACCATGTAAATTCCCACCGACTGCAATGCCGCGACCGGAAGCGTGAGGACCCAGGCCAGCACGATATTCCGGATGACACCCCATTGAGCTTTGCCATTGGTTGCGCCAATCCCGAACAGCGCTCCACAAGCGACGTGCGTGGTGGAGACGGGAAGGCCCCACCTAGAGGCGAAGATGACCAGAAAGCTTGTCACAGCAGAGACACACCCCAATTGAGGCCGAGTCCCCCTGCGACCACGAGGGCCACGATTTTCGGGGTGTCGTTGAGACCTCTGGCAAAGCTCACAGCACCGGCGCTCAGATAATGGACAGAGTCGAGGACTGTTTGCACATTCACGCCAAGCATCGTGCCAGTATAGCGCTGGAGGCAATTGACCTCCTCATCCACGACGACACGAAGGGACTGTGTTCCGGTAGTCATGAGATGCCCCTCCGATGTCATGGCTACAGGCACAAACTCCCCCCCAATACAGATGCAGCTCTCTTTTGTAAAGCCCGTCAAGGTCACCCCGAGTCTGAGAAGGGGGTACACCAGGACTGCTATCCCGACTGCTAAGAATGGGCTCACCATGAGCGGCGTCAAAAAACTCTTCCACACGGTAGAAAAGCTCAAGTCGAAACCCACAGCCACAAGGCCGGTCCCGATAAGGGCGCCTGTCAAACTGTGTGTCGTCGAGATGGGTATCCCAATCTTGGTTGCAACAAATACCGTGAGGGCCGCGCCCAGGATCACCGCCACGAGGAACGGCTTCGATCCGGCGAGAGCAGCAGGTACCAGACCTTTCCCCCCGAAGGTGTGGAAGAGCTTCGTTGCAGAAAAGAACGCTACTGTTGAGCCGGCAAACGTTGTGACGGTAGCCCACCAGAGAGCCTTTTTGTAGTCGGTGGTCCCGCTGCCAAAAAGGGTGGCAACCCCTTTAAAATTGTCATTGGCCCCATTCGCAAAGGCAACAAAGAAGGTCGCCCCGAAGAGAAGCAGGGTCCACAGCAACGTGATTCCCCCCTAGGAGATTAGTATCCCGCCGCAACTGCTTCCTGTTCCGGCGGTACAGCCATAGCAGTGGTTCTCTACCATGATCGGGCGTCCCTCGACTGCTCCGGCGGAAAGCTCCCAGATCTTCAGCGGCCTTCCCTCTTGATCCCTCAGCGGCATCTCGAGCATTTGGTTGAAGTCACAATCATACACGGACCCTTCCCATCCCACACTCAACAGGTTTCGACACATGACGTGTTCCAAGGTAGCGGAGTTGAACGTGGACCTCAGGAGATCGATGTATCGATCGTACTCCCCGCGGAGCTTGAGGAATTTTTCAAAGCGCGTGATCGGCATATTGGTGAGGCAGTACAGGCGGGTAAAGACGATGCCGTATTTCTCTTGAAGGATTCTTTTATAGTCCCGTTCGAGCTTGTCCTGTGGTGGCGGTAAGTACGCGCCCAAAGGATTGTACACCAAGTGGAGATCCAGGCCCGTGTCCGGAACTCCATAGCCCAGCCGGTTCAAAATCTGAAGGGCGCGGATACTCAATTCAAACGTCCCGTCTCCTCGCTGACGATCCACGTTCTCTTCGAGATAGCAAGGAAGCGAGCAGATCAGCTCAACCCGGTTCTCCCTAAAGAATTCCGGCAGGTACTCCTTCCCAGGCTCAAAGATCACGGTGAGGTTGCATCGATCGATGACATGACGCTTCAGACGAACGCAGGACTTCACGAGGTATTCAAAGTTCGGATTGAGCTCCGGTGCCCCGCCCGTGACATCCACGGTGGAAATCTGTGAGCTTTCGAGGAAGTGTAGGATGGCTTCAACTGTCTCGCGTCCCATCATCTCCTTGCGTCCGGGTCCTGCTTCCACATGACAGTGGAGGCAGGCCTGGTTGCAATATCTGCCCATGTTGACTTGAAGCACGTCGATCTTGCGCTTGCGAAAGCCGTTCCCGTTCTCTGCGATCCTTTGAGCGAAGGGACGCATAGGATTCCTCTTCACGTTAGGGGCAGCAAGCGCTTCCAGGGGTACAGCTATTGGGCGAGGCTTGCGTGAGTGTATAGTCCATTCCCTTGGTCTCCTTGGGATGGCGTCTATGGTCACGCGAACAGTCAAAAACCCCGGCCCTCTCCAGATGGACCTCTTCTCTGGGCGGGATCAAGGCAAACTGATCTTGGTAGGGGGGTTGAGAATAAATCTGGTAAGTCTTGTCGCAGACAGCCATCCGTACCCCACGGGGCAGGACGTGGTTATCGTCGTCCGTGACCTGTTTCCACGGACCACGATAGATCACCGCCTGGTTTCGCTCAATGCACGGCCCCTCCTTCCCCTTGTAGGCCGTGATCGTGACCGAGCGAAACTCGATCCCCTCGATCGTCTGATAGGGTTCTGACCTCATCTCCTCGATATGCATCCCGTAGAACTTGGCCTCCTCAAAGGCGCGGAGCAATTCCTCCTCTTGAAAGGCCCCAGAGATGCAGCCGCTCCACAGTTCAGGATCGTTTTTCAGATGATCAAGCACGGGTTCATCACTGACGATATCTGATATGGCGACCCTTCCTCCTCTCTTGAGCACGCGATACATCTCGGAAAAGAGCTCCCGTTTATCCTCCCGCCGGACCAGATTCAGCACACAGTTAGACACGATCACATCGATCGACTCATTCGGGATCAAGGGTTGCTCATGCGAAATCTTCTCCTCGAACTCGCGCAGCGTAAAGAGATCGGAAATGGAACGGACAGGGTTACGCGCGAGATATCGCTCTACAAGATCCAGATTGACCTTGAGATTCTGAATCTTGCCACGGCGAAACTCCACGTTGTGATAGCCGAGCCTCTGTCCTATGGAGTCCTGATATTTCCGAGCCAGCGCGAGCATCTCTTCATTGAAGTCCACCCCGATGACCTTGCCGCCTGGGCCGACGATCTGGCAGACGATGTAACAGGCCTTCCCGCTTCCAGACCGGGCGGCCCCCTCGTAGCGCCGAAGCACCGCCTCTTCAATATCTATCCCGCGGCCATTGCCGTTGTTCGGCCCGTTGTTCGCTCCTTGTCTCTCGTCGCTCCTAAGAGTATGTTTCCTCACGTTCACCCCCCGTGAAAAACCTTCCGGGTCTCTCAACTCAGCCTCAAAGTGATCTTGATCTTAAGAAGATGGGAGGCCTGGCCCTCCCCTGTCTCACTCCCTGTTAAGATGAGGATAGCGAAGAAGAGGATTCGCCTCTCTGAAGGAATTCACAGGTCGCACAATCAGGATTCCTCCCCTTCCCTTCAGTGGCGAGCGGCGAGGTGCCGTTTGATAGAGGGCCCCAGGAGGGCCATGAGGATCCCGGCAGCGAAGAGGGAGGTGAGAACAAAGAAGGCCGCCCGTATCGATCTCCCCGCCCGGTGGCCCAGGTACGTGTAAAAGATGGTAGCGGGAAGCTGTCCGATTCCTGTCATGCTCCAGAAGCCCCAAAACCCCATCGGGGTCAATCCCGCCCCATAGCTCACCAGATCGAAGGAGATCCAGGGAAGAAGACGGGCCACGAGGATGGCGTGCTTGCCATAACGGGCGAAGAACGCATCCGTCCAGGCTAACGCGGAGGGGCTGACAAACTTCTCCACCAAGCGACGACCGAAGAGGCGGCTGAGGCCGAAGCAGAGGGCCGCCGCCACCATGGCGCTTCCCCATGATAGTACCGATCCCCAGAAAGCGCCAAAAAGGAGGCCGTTGGTGAGGGTGAGGACGAAGGCGGGCAGCGGGGCGATGAGTGACTGAAGGACCATGAGCAGGAACGAAATGACAGGGGCCCACGCTCCGAAGGAGAGGAGAAAGGCCTTGAGCGCCTCGACATCCCCTTCGCTGAGGAGGCGAACCGCCTGATGAAAAAATACTCGGAGGGGCGGAACGAACACGTACAGCCCCCCGGCCAGGCTTGTTCCTATGGCGAACAGAAAAAGCTTTTTGCTCCATGTGGATTGCCACATCTCTTTTCCCAGGCTCAGTTACTTCTCTACTTATCGTCGAAGAGATCGTCGGATCTGAGCGACACCGCCCTGTCCCAGATGCTCTTCATTTAAGGCTGAACAGCCGCCTTGAATTCCCCAAGCCCTGATAGACCGCTATCATTTTGCCGGACATAGTACATTGTGGTTGTAACGGCGCCAGCAGGCATCGAAGCGAGGATCGCCCTTGAGCCCGGCGTCCAGTACTCCCAGGGAATCTTGCGGATCAAGGTGTATCGGTCAAGGTTTCGCTGCCCCCTTGCTTTATCTTGCGGCCTGTGTCTGGGGATCCCGCGATGCTCAACGCGGGCCCGTACCGGCGCCGCCTCAGGGCCTTCATGAGGATGTAGCCCAGCGCGACGAGCAGGACGGTAAGGAGGACAAGGCCGTAATACCGGCGATAGCTGGCCTGGAGCTGGTCCCAGCGGCTTCCGAAGAGATAGCCGAAGCCTGCGCCGAGGGCCGCCCAAAGAAATGCCCCCAGGGCATCGTAGCCTAAGAAGCGGGGATAGGCCATCCCCGTAGAGCCGGCCATAGGAGCAGCGAAGACCCGGACACCCACCACGAAGCGGGCAAAGGCGACGGTGATGCCACCTCGCCTCGCGAAATAGTCATGCGTCTTTCGGACGCAATCCGCAGAGCCCAGCGTGAGCTTGCAGTAGAGCTGAGGCAGGCGCTCCCCGCC
>JACQEV010000217.1 GCA_016200385.1 Candidatus Methylomirabilota bacterium | reverse complement strand
GACACCGAGTTTGTTGAGGAACTTTATCGAGGTCTCCAAGAAGAAGGAGCGCGACACGGGGTCGAAATCATCGGCGGCGATCTCTCTGCCTCGTCAACCCTCATGATCAGCGTCACCTTGGTAGGAGAGGTAGAGCCAGGGAGGGTTGTCACGCGCTCCGGAGCGAGGCCGGGGGAGCGGATCTGGATCACGGGCCGGTTGGGTGCGTCCGCAGCAGGCTTGGCGGCCTTACGAGCTGGCTTCCGCCTCCGGGATGATCAGGTGGTGGCCCCCTCGGAGGTTTCCGCCGACCTGAAGGAGGCGATCCATCGGGCCATCGAACGACATCTCTGCCCCATCCCAAGGCTGCGTGAGGGACGGGCCCTTGCGCAGGCTGGAGTCGCGTCGGCGATGATCGACCTGAGCGATGGACTGGCTTTGGACCTACGGCATCTATGCCGGGAGAGCGGCGTCTCGGCGAGGATCAGGGAGGATCAGATCCCGATCGATCCGGTGGCCTCGGCCGTTGGACACTATCTTGGCAAAGAGCCGATTGCGATGGCTCTGGAGGGCGGGGAGGACTTCGAGCTTCTCTTCACGTCCTCGTCGGATCCCGCTGAGATTCATGCTATTCTCTCTGATGGTATAGATGTCACAGAAGTGGGCGGGCTTGAGGAAGCTGGTCGGGGGTGCGTACTCGAGCGGCGAGGCGGCGACACCGTACCGCTCGCCGGCGGTTACGATCATTTCCGCCAACAATGACCGCGCATAGAGACGCCCATAGAAATGAACGATTCACCGTCGGCAGGAGCGGAGTTATCCTCGACAGCACCAAGAGCGTGTCAGGGCGTGAAAAGGGGGGATGAACATGGAGGGGCCGGGCAGGGCGTTACACGGAATGAGGTTCCTGGGGTCTTCGATCGCTGCTGGCTTTCGGGGGGCCGTGACGATCATGGCGTTTACCGACAGCGGCTGGATGCGGCAGTTCCGCCTGTCCAAGCGGATCATCCTCCTTTCTTGCGCTGTCCTGATGGCCCTGACCTTCGGGTCAACGATGACGCTACTGAACCTGGTTCGGGGGCAATATTACCTCACCCGGATGCAATACCTGGAGCGGGAAAACCGCGCGATGACCTCGCTCCTGCAAGGACAGGCCGAGCAACTCAGCAAGCTCAAGCTCGAAATGATCAAGCTCAAGGAGTTTGAGGAAAGCTTGCGGCAGGTCTCCGGGCTGAGCGTCCGGTCCGAGCCTCAGGAGAAAGAGTCCGACCGCGCGGGAGGGGAATTCAATTCATTGCGCCGCCGGCCATGAGACTTGTCGAACCTCCTGCCTTATGAACTATCCCTCGCCTCACGCTTTGCCTTGTATGCCTCGATGCAGGGGCTGCATGCACCGTCGGCGGAGACCCACTCGGGATGCTGCCGCTTGATCCGATTGATCAGCCATTGCTCCGCGTCTTCGTGCAGCGTGCGGAACTCTTCCTGGATTGCGTTTCCGCAGAGCGGACAGGTGTAGCTTGGCATAAGGTCTCTCCTCAGAACGATCAGTCGGCCATGATGCCCATCAGCCTAGAACCCGCGGTATCACACTCAATTGCTACTTAGGGCTCGCCCACACGGTGCAAGGTCAAGAGGTTGGTCCGGCCTTTGACACCGATGGGAGCGCCGGACACGATGATCAAGACGTCGCCCTTTGCGGCGGTTCCGTCAGCAAGGAGCGCGTCATCGATCTTTTGGATCATCTCGTCCACATGTTCAATGGGGGTCATGATCTTCGGGATCACTCCCCAATACAGGCAGAGGCGGTTGCGGACGTGTTCATTGGGCGTGAAGGCGATCACGGACGTGGCCGGCCTGAAGCGGGAGATCAGTCGCGCGGTCGAGCCGGTTTGCGTGAAGGCAACGATCGCTCGCGCCTTGGTGTCCACTGCCGCCCGACAGGCCGCTTCGCTGATGGCATCGGGGAACGTCTGCGCGCGCCCAGGTTCGTGCGGAAACGGCGCTCGTGGCGGGAGGCCACCCTCCGCCTCCACGGCCACCTTCGCCATGACTCGAACCGCCTCGATCGGATAGGCCCCTGAGGCGGTCTCGCCTGACAACATGACGGCGTCGGTTCCATCAAAGATCGCGTTGGCCACGTCAGAGACCTCTGCCCGGGTCGGACGCGGGTGTTCGATCATCGAGTCGAGCATCTGCGTGGCCGTGATGACAATCGCCCCGTGAAGGTTGGCCTGCCGGATGATCTTCTTCTGGATGAGAGGCACCTCTTCGAGCGGCATCTCTACACCAAGATCGCCGCGGGCGATCATCACGCCGTCAGCTACCTCGAGAATCTCGTCGAGATTGCGGACCGCCTTTGGCCGTTCGAGCTTGGCGATGATCGGGATGTCGACCTTTCGCCTTCGCAGAAGCTCTTTGACCTTCGAGATATCCTTGCTGGTCCGAACGAATGACAGCGCGATATAATCGACCTCCTGCTCGATCCCGAAGTCCAGGTCCGTGAGGTCCTTCTCGGTCACGGCGGGAACACTGATCGCCACACCAGGGAGGTTCAGCCCCTTGTGGTTCATCAGGACACCGCCCTGCAACACGCTGCACACGACATGCACGCCATCGGTCCTGAGGACTTCGAGATGGATCAGGCCGTCGTCGATGAGGATCTGATCCCCGGCCTTGACCTCGGTCGCGAGCCGGTCATAGGTGACAGGCGCGATCTTTTCCGTGCCCTCTACCTCCCGCGTTGTCAATGTGAACTGATCGCCGGAGTAGATGGTCGCCGAGCCCCCCCTCAACAGGCCCAGGCGGACCTTCGGGCCCTGGAGATCTTGCAGGATCGCCACGGGGCGGCCTTTCTTGGCGGAAAGCGCCCTCACTGTCCGGATCGCTTCGCTGTGCTCTTCCCAGGTTCCGTGCGAGAAGTTCAGGCGAGCGACGTCCATTCCCGCGTCGATCAGGCGCCCGATGACGTCGGGCTTGCTGCTGGCGGGGCCGATCGTGCACACGATCTTGGTCTTCCGCTCCATGATGCAGCCTCCGTGGCCAACGCGCTCAGCGCTTCTGGGCATAAGGCGCTGCCATCGCCGCGTGGGAACCCAATTCCTCCTCGATTCGGAGAAGTTGATTATACTTGCAGGTCCGGTCGGTCCGGCTGAGGGAGCCGGACTTGATCTGACCCGCCCCAGTCGCCACCGCCAGGTCGGCGATGGTGGTATCCTCGGTCTCACCTGAGCGATGGGAGATGACGGTGCGGTAGCCCACAGACCGAGCCAACTCCATTGCCTGGAGCGTCTCCGTCAGCGTCCCGACCTGGTTGAGCTTGATCAAAATCGCGTTCGCAGCGCCTTCGTCGATCCCGCGCCTCAGGCGGCGGATACTTGTCACAAAGAGGTCGTCGCCCACAACCTGGATCGTCTTCCCCAGCTCGTTGGTGAGCAGCTTCCAGCCCTGCCAGTCATCCTCAGCCAGGCCGTCCTCAATCGACACGATCGGATACTGGCGGACCCAGTCGGCATAGAAACGGACCATCCCCTCGGCATCGCGGATCGAGCCGTCGGATTTCCTGAAGACGTACTGGCCTCCCTCGAAGAACTCACTTGCTGCCGGGTCGAGCGCGAGCGCGATCTGGGTGCCAGGCCGATAACCGGCCTTTCCGATCGCTTCCAGGATCAGTTCGATCGCTTCGACATTCGAGCGCAGGCGCGGCGCAAAGCCGCCCTCATCGCCCACCGCTGTGCTATACCCGTGCGCAGCCAAGACCCGCTTCAGGTTGTAGAACGTCTCGGCCGCGATCCGGAGCGCCTCGGCAAAGGTTGGGGCTCCGACAGGGACGATCATGAACTCCTGGAAATCGACGTTATTGTCGGCGTGGGCACCCCCGTTGATGATATTCATGAGGGGGACCGGCAGGATCGTGGCCGAGGGGCCGCCCAGATACCGGTACAGCGGGACGCCACGCGCGGCCGCACTGGCCTTTGCGACGGCAAGCGAGACGCCCAAGATCGCGTTGGCGCCCAGCCTGGCCTTGTTCTCGGTCCCATCCAGAGCGATGAGGGCCTGATCGATCGCCGCCTGCTCTTGCGCCTCTTTGCCGATGAGGGCAGGAGCGATGATATCGAGGATGTTGTGGATCGCCTTCGTCACCCCTTTTCCCCCGTAGCGGGTCGGATCGCCATCCCTCAGTTCCAGCGCCTCGTGCTGGCCGGTTGACGCTCCGGAGGGGACGGCTGCCCGCCCGAGGTGGCCGTGCTCCAGGACCGCATCGACTTCGACGGTCGGGTAGCCCCGGGAGTCCAGGATCTCTCTGGCAGCCAATCTTACAATGCGCGTCATGGGTACAGCCCCCTCAGCTTCTTGGCTTCCGCTACGCGGCTCACCCCCAGCATGAGAGCGGCCGTTCGGAGGTCGACCCGTTCCTTCCTGGAGAGGGCGAGAACCCGTTGGAATGCAGCCGTCATGACCTCGGACAGACGGTCGTTGATCTCATGCTCGTGCCAAAAGTATTGCTGAAGATCCTGCACCCATTCAAAGTAGGAGACAGTCACACCACCCGCATTGGCAAGGATGTCGGGGAGGACCACGACCTTCTTCCCCGCCAGGATCTCATCGGCCTCTGGCGTGATAGGCCCGTTGGCGCCCTCGGCAACGATCCGGGCTCGAACCCGATCGGCGTTCTTCTCGGTGATTTGTCCTTCGGTTGCGGCCGGGACCAGGAAATCGCAGTCGAGCTCCAACAGCTCCTCGTTGGTGATCCGGTCGCCGTCACGGTGCTCGGAGACCGACCCCTTATCCGCGCACTCAGCCAAGAGCTTGAGAATATCGAGCCCTTTAGGGTTGTAGATCCCCCCGCGGTGATCGCTCACGGCGACCACACAGCAGTCGTCTTCATAGAGCAACCTGGCCGCCACGGAGCCAACATTCCCGAAGCCTTGAACCACAACCCTCGCCCCCTTGAACGCGATTCCATGCTCCTTCGCCGCCGCCTTCAGGATATAGTAGACACCTCTGCCGGTCGCCTCGCGCCGGCCCAAAGAGCCCCCCAGCAAAAGCGGCTTGCCAGTCACGACACCGGGGGAGGTAATCCCCTGTTGCATGCTATAGGTGTCCATCATCCATGCCATGACCTGCTCGTTGGTATACATGTCGGGGGCCGGGATATCCCGATCAGGGCCGATGAAGAGGATGATCTCGGAGGTGTAGCGGCGCGTCATGCGCTCAAGTTCAACCAGCGACATCCGGGTCGTGTCACAACAGACGCCTCCCTTGGCACCCCCGTAGGGAAGGCCCATCAGGGCGCACTTCCAGGTCATCAGCATCGCCAGGGCTGTAATCTCCTCCAGGTTCACACCCGGATGGTAGCGGATGCCGCCCTTCGTCGGGCCCATGGTGAGGTCGTGCTGTACCCGGAAGCCGGTGAAAACCTCGAGCCTGCCATCGTCCATCAGGGTCGGAACCGAAACAATGAGGGACCGCTGAGGCTGACGCAGCCGCTTGTGTATGCCTGGATCAAGCGCGAGCCGCTTCGCCACCGCATCAAGTTGCGCAAGCGCTACGTCCAGCATGCCGTGATGATCTCCTGTCATCATCCTTGTTTCCTCTCTCTTACATCGCCGAAACCCGTTGACTTCTTGGCGAACCGACGCCGCTGTCAAAAAGGCTGATTGCACTGCCGGCGGGACACCTTTCACAACCGCCATGATCCGAAAAAAACCGCGGGTATTTTATCACGTCAGACACTCCATCACCATAAGAAACGAGCGGAGAACGGCCATCGGACACTTGACAATATGCAGAGCTTCCACCATAGTAACCGCCGTAGAGGCGACCTTCTAGCAGCACGCACACCACTATTACGGCGATCGTGACGGGCCCGCGATGACCATAGGGTTTCAGGCAGTTCTTGCACTTTCGTTCGCGCACCATTCACTAGAACGCTCCCTCGGGCAGAACCCGCTCCGAGAGGGCGTTCGCATTTTGGCCCGAGGCCGATAAGGCCGAAACATGAGTATGTCATGAAACCCAAGAAGCTGATTCTATGTGTGACCATCATGGGGCTGCTCTATGCGCCTACGGTGGCGGCGCAGGAAAAAGCCGCGAACCCGGAAAAACTCGGACAGGTCCATTTTCCCATCTCCTGCAGTGTCGAAGTCCAGAAGCCCTTCGAGCGCGCCGTCGCCCTGCTGCATTCCTTCTGGTATCAGGAGGCGGTTAAGGCCTTCACCGCCGTCATTGAGATGGACCCCGGCTGCGCGATGGGCTACTGGGGAATCGCAATGAGCCTCTGGTATCCTCTCTGGGAACCGCCAAGCGAGGCGACGCTCAAGAAGGGCTGGGCAGCCGTTGAAAAAGCAAAGGCGCTTGGCGGAAAGACCGAAAGGGAGGGTGCGTACATCACTGCGATGGAGACATTTTACAAAGATTCAGACAAGCTCGATCACCGGACTCGAGCCACTGCCTACGAAAAGGCAATGGAACAATTGTCCCTCCAGTACTCGGATGATCGGGAGGCGGCGGCCTTCTACGCGCTCGCTCTCAACGCGACGGCGCTGCCGATCGATAAGACGTATGCGAATCAGAAGAAGGCCGGAGAGATTCTTGAGAAGATTTTTGCTGAGCAGCCCAACCACCCCGGTCTCGCTCACTACATCATCCACAGCTTCGACTATCCGCCCCTCGCGAGTCAAGCGCTCGCGGCGGCGCGGAAATACGGCAAGATCGCGCCCTCGGTGGCCCACGCAAACCACATGCCCTCGCATATCTTCACCCGTCTTGGATTGTGGCAAGAGTCCATCGAATCGAACCGCCGTGCAGCAGCCGCCGCAAAGGAGCACGGCGAGCCGCATCAACTCCTTCACGCCATGGATTATATAGCATATGCCCACTTACAGGGCGCCCAAGACCTAGAAGCCAAGTGTGCCCTCGATGACCTCAACACGATGGGCAGCGTCCACGCAGAAGCCAAGGCAATAGCTTACGCAATCGCGGCGATCCCGGCCCGCTACGCAATTGAACGACAGCGCTGGTCTGAGGCCACATCGCTTCAGCCGCGCCCGACTCGTTACACTGCCTTTGAGGGAATAACGTATTTCGCCCGCGCCATTGGATCTGCCCGAAGCGGGAATGCAGCCGACGCCCGAAAGGACGTCGAAAAACTCCAGTCGCTCCACGATGCTTTGATCGAGGCCAAACAAAGCTACTGGGCAGACCAAGTCGAGATTCAACGCCGAGCGGCGGCCGCCTGGATTGCGCACGCAGAAGGAAAGAATGAGGAGGCCCTCAAGCTCATACGCTCCGCGGCCGACCTCGAGGACTCGACCGAAAAGGACCCGGTCACGCCAGGCCCGATCGTGCCGGCTCGCGAGCTGCTGGGTGACCTGCTCCTTGAGCTTCATGAGCCAGCGCAGGCCCTGAGCGAGTTCGAGGGCTCGCTCCAGGCTTCGCCAAACCGCTTCCACGGGCTTTACGGCGCCGCGAAGGCGGCAGAACTTTCGGGAGATCAGGGAAAGGCGAGAACGTACTATGGAAAGCTCATTGCGCTCTCCGAACACGCCGACAGCGAACGACCCGAGCTTCAGCACGCAAAGAAGTTTCTGGCGAAAAAGTAGCTCACGTATCGCTTTGTGGAGAGAACGTGCCAGCAATCGAGTGCGAGGAGCGCAACAGGGAAAGGAAAGAACGATGAACCAGTGGAGATTGGCCATCGGGCCACATAGCGTGGTGCGCCTCTTGGTGTCCCTGGTGCTCGTGTTCATCCCCGTGGTGGCGGGCGCTGCGGTGGAGGTGGGCGACAAAGCGCCCGACTTCGAACTCCCGAGCACCATGAGAGGGAAGATCAGGCTAAGTGACTTCGCCGGCAAGAAGAACGTGATCATTGAGTTCCATGTCCTAGATTTCGCGCCCGTCTGAAGCGAGGCTAATAAGGCCCGGGCGGCCGGCTATAAGAAGTTTAAGACGATGGAGACGGAGATCCTCGGGATTACTGCTTTCAGCCCGTGGTCTCAGCTCGCCTGGGCCAAAACGATGGGTCTCCCCTTCCCTCTCCTCAGCGACTTCCCGAATCTGGAAACGATTAAAAAATACGAGGTGGAGACCCAGATGGGGAGCGTGACAACGGCGAAGCGCGCGTACTTCATTGTTGACAAGAAAGGCATCGTGCGATTCAAGCGGATCATGCACCCTTTCAACCCGGACGCACCCTTCCTCCCCAACCAAGTGCTATTCGACGAGCTGGAAAAGATCAATAAGGGTGGATAGACTATACGAAAGGAGGCATCCATGAAGCGCGCAGCGTTACTGCTCGGCTTAACCTTGGCAGTGGGAATCGCGGTGGGGATGATCGGCACCCATGTCCTGCACGCACAGCAGCCGTCGATGAAGCGCACGCCGATCTTCACAACGAACCTTGAAGGCCTCCCGGGGAAGGAAGGGACCATGTTCCTCGCGGAGTACGAACCCGGGGCGAGGAGTGGGAAACACTATCACCCGGGGCACGAGTTCATCTATGTCATGGAGGGCTCTGGTGTCATGGAAGAGGTGGGGAAGCTGCCGGTTGACATGAAGCCAGGTGTGGCTTTCTATTTCCTGTCGTCCCCGGACAAGCCCTCCTACGTGCACGAGGCGAGGAACCTCAGCACTACTGAGCCAATGAAGCTCCTAGTCGTCTTGATCACAGACAAGGGCCAGCCCCTTGCCTATCCGCTGAAGTAGCAGGGGCCCACTCGTTCGGAACATCATGGCCAATGGCTGAAGATATCTCCCGCCACGCGCTGGCTCACGCGCACCCCAGAGAAGTTCGAGCCCTGATCCGCCAGGGGAAGTGGCGGCTGCCCACGGCCGGCCTGTGCCAGGGGCGAGTCCAGGCTAACTTGGTGATCCTGCCACGAGATCTCGCGTACAGCTTCCTGCTCTTCGCCCAGCAGAATCCGAAACCCTGTCCGCTCCTCGAGGTCACGGGACCCGGCTCGACCGAACCCGTCCAGACCGCACCGAGCGCCGATCTGCGCCAAGACCTCCCGAGATATCGGATCTACCGCCACGGCCAGCTCGAGGACGAGGTCACCGATCTGATGGCGATTTGGCGGGGAGACCTGGTGAGCTTTCTGTTGGGCTGTAGCTTTACCTTCGAGGCAGCGATGCTCCGGGCGGGTGTTCCCGTGCGGCACCTTGAGGAGGGGAAAAACGTCCCGATGTATATCACCACGCGGTCCTGCCAGCCGGCCGGCATCTTTCAGGGGCCACTCGTGGTCAGCATGCGACCAATCCCACGCCCTCTCATTCCTCGGGCAGTTCAGGCCACAGCCCGGTTTCCGGCCGCCCATGGCAGACCAGTCCAGGTAGGCAATCCAGCCTCACTAGGAATCACAGACTTGGCCCAACCCGACTTCGGCGATCCGGTGACCATCCGACCTGGCGAGGTGCCGGTCTTCTGGGCCTGCGGTGTCACACCGCAGGCTGTGGCAATGAGGGCCAAGCCCCCGCTCATGATCACGCATGCGCCAGGTCACATGTTCCTCACCGATCTGGAAGACGAGGCATTGGCGGCCTACTAACGTAAACGCATCATGAGAAGGACCATTGCGAGGGAACGCACCGACCGAAGCAATCTGACCTGAAAGGTCATTCCGAGCAGGGCGAAGAATCTTGCAGATTGCGCAGCCTGCCCCGAGCACTGCCGAGGGGGCTGCGCCTCGCAACGACACTCCGTGTCGGCTTGCCTCGCCTCTTTCAGTTGCTCGTGCCGTTCCAACTTGTTGCGGCTAATCGCCGGCAGGTGTCTTGCTAAGAACTATCGCTTTCCCTAACCTCATCTTTTTGCCGTAAATAGTTGGAACGGCACTAACCCATGTTCTCGATGACGGCCGTGGCGAACTCCGAGCACTTCAGCTCCTTGACGTCACTTGTCCCTTCCGCGCGGAGCAGCCGCGCGAAGTCGTAGGTCACCCGCTTCTGGGCGAATGTACGCTCGAGCCCGAGCACGACCAGATCAGCGGCCTCGTTCCATCCCATGTGTCGGAACATCATGTCGCCGGAGAGGATAACCGAGCCAGGGTTCACCTTG
>JACQEV010000173.1 GCA_016200385.1 Candidatus Methylomirabilota bacterium | reverse complement strand
GCTGTAGGCCACCAGCCGCTTGAGGTCGTCCTGTGCCATGGAGACCAGGGCGCCGTACAGGATGCCTACCACGGCAAGCACAGAGATCAGGGGGGAGAAGGCGGCGGCGGCTCTCGGAAAGAGCTGGAGGGCGAACCGGAGGAAACCATAGGTCCCCATCTTTAACAGGACCCCTGCCAGAAGCACGCTTCCCGCCGTGGGGGCCTCCACGTGGGCGTCCGGCAACCACGTGTGAAAGGGGAACATCGGCACCTTGATGGCAAAGGCGAGGGCGAAGGCGGCGAACAGCCAGAGCTGGGCCTGGTACGGGATCGGCCCGCCGATCAACTCCAGGAGGTCAAAGGTCAACCGACCCGTGGCGCCCCGGTGCAGGAAGGCCAGGGCGATCATCGCCAGAAGCATCAGCACGCTCCCCGCCATCGTGTACAGGACGAACTTCAATGTCGCGTAGACCCGCCTCGGGCCGCCCCATATGCCGATCAGGAAATACATCGGGATCAGCATCCCCTCCCAGAACACGTAGAACAGGACAAGATCCAGAGCCAGGAACACTCCGATCATGCCGCTTTGAAGTAACAGCATGCAGATCATAAACCCCTTCACTCGGCCCCCGATGCCGGAGAAGGACGCGAGAATGGCGACGGGCGACAGAAACGTGGTCAGCAGCAGCAGCGGAAGGCTGATCCCGTCCACTCCGAGGAGATAGCTGCTCCCGATCGAGCTGATCCATGGCGCACGCTCCACGAACTGCATGCCGGCGACGGCGGGATCGCAGCGCGCATACACGATCACGGAGCGGAGGAAATCCAGACCGGATATCGCAAGCGCGAGCCGTTTGATGAGCGACTCTCGCGCCCCTTCCACAAGCGCCAGCAGGATGGCGCCGAGCAGAGGCAGCAGGATGAGGATTGACAGGATCGGACCGCCCGTCTGACTCATATCGTCTCCTGCGCTCTATCCGACAAAAGCCAGGTACCCCAACAGGACCACGACACCCACCAAGATCGAAAGGACATAGGTCGGCACATGGCCCGTCTGAAGCCGCCTCAGAACGCCGCCGGCCCTTCCCACGAGGGAGGCGATGCCGTTGACTGACCCGTCTATCATATTCGCATCGAACGATGTCGAAAAGGCACGAGCTGCACTTGAGATCGGGCGGACCACCGCCTTTTCATACAGCTCATCCACCCAGTACTTGTAGAGGAGGGCACGGTAGAGGGTGGGGTACCGCGCCGCCATTGCCTCGGGTCTCCAGGGCTCTTGAAGGTAGTAGCGAAAGGCTATGACGATCCCAGCCAGCGCCATCACGAGGGCAGCCAACGCGAGAACGATCCCGGAGGCTGGCGCCGCCGAGCCGCCTTCATGCGCCGCGGCAGGGAAGACCGAATCCAGGAAGCGGTGAAATGGGCCAGCGTCTGGAGGCACGCCGAAGAATCCGACTGTCGCCGATCCGAGAGCCAACAGCACAAGCGGCAGGCGCATGCTCCATGGCGCCTCGTGCAGGTGACCGGCCAGCCGAGGGTCGAGCCTGGACTTCCCCTCAAACGCGAGGAAGTAGAGGCGGAACATATAAAACCCCGTGCCCGCGGCGGTTAACGCTCCAAGGCCCCAGAGCAGCCGATGCCCGGAGGCATAGGTCGCAAGAAGGATCTCGTCCTTGCTCCAGAAGCCGGCAAAGGGGACAATCCCCGCATTGGCCAGCGCGCCGACAAGAAAGGTCGCGGCGGTGACGCCGAGGGACTTCCGCAGGGCCCCCATGTTCCTCAGATCCTGTTCGCCGCGGAGCGCATGAATCACCGACCCAGCGGCGAGGAAGAGGAGCGCCTTGAAGAAGGCGTGGGTCATCAGGTGAAAGATCCCGGCGGCGTACGCGCCGACGCCCAGGCCCAAGAACATGTAGCCGAGCTGAGAGATGGTCGAGTAGGCGATGACCCGCTTGATGTCGGTCTGAACCAGGGCAATGCTGGCGGCATACAGGGCTGTCAGCCCGCCGATCCATGCGACGATCTCCAGGCTCACGGGAGCCAGTTGGAACAGGGGGGCGGAGCGGGCAACCAGATAGACCCCGGCCGTCACCATGGTGGCGGCGTGAATGAGGGCCGAGACCGGTGTGGGACCCTCCATCGCATCGGGCAGCCAGACATAGAGGGGAAGCTGGGCCGACTTCCCGGTTGCCCCGGCGAAGAGGAGGAGCGAGAGGATCGTGGCCGCAACGGACCCGTGCGAAAGCGCCGCCGGTGCCCCTCTGAAGACCATCTGGAAGTCAAGCGACCCGAACAACTGGATCATCCAGATCAACCCCACGACGACGGCGGCGTCGCCGATCCGGTTCACCAGGAAGGCCTTGGTCCCGGCAGACGCCGCAGCAGGTCGCTCGAACCAGAAACCAATGAGGAGATACGAACAGAGGCCGACACCCTCCCATCCCACAAAAAGGAGGAGGTAGTTATCGGCGAGGACCAAGACCAGCATCTCAGCCAGGAAAAGATTGAGCAGCGAGAAGAACCGGTGGTAGTCGCGGTCCTCCGCCATATAGCCGATCGAGTACACATGGATCAATAGACCGACGCCGGAGACCACCAAGGCCATGATGGCAGAGAGCGGATCAAACAGGAACCCGAAGGCCACCGAGAAGTTTCCGGAGGCGATCCAGGGGCCGAGCGACTGGCGAAAGAGACGCCCTCCCGCGGGCAGCGAGATCAGGCGAGCGAAGCAACCCAGGGAGAACAGCAGAGCAAGCGACGCAGCGCCGCATGCGACCACGGCCACCCAGCTTCTCCGCATCCGGCGGCCCATCAACCCCACGACGAGGCTCCCCACCAGCGGAGAAAGCGGAATCAGCCAGATCATCGTTCGAAGTCCCGGGTTTCGGGTTTCGGGTTTCGGGTTTCGGGTTCCATGAAGGCAGAGACAATCCTCCCCTCGGAACTCGGAACTCGGAACTCGGAACTATCCTCTGAGGAGATTGATCTCGTCCACATCGATGGACTCTTTGTTTCTGTAGAGCGCGATGATAATGGCCAGTCCTAGCGCAACCTCGGCCGCAGCCACCGCCATCACGAACAACACGATGATCTGCCCATCCATCGAAGCAAGGAACCTC
>JACQEV010000172.1 GCA_016200385.1 Candidatus Methylomirabilota bacterium | reverse complement strand
GGCCGCGATCCTGATCTGCGAGGATATGTGGCATCCCTCCACCGCTTTTGTCGCCTCGCTCGACGGGATGGATATCCTCATCTGCCCCTCCAGCAGTCCGGGCCGGGGGGGCTTGGAAGAAGGCAAGACATTTGCCAATGCTAGAGCGTGGGAGACGATCAACCGGGCCTACGCCCAGCTCTTTACGTGTTACGTCCTCTATGCGAATCGTGTGGGCTATGAGGATGGAGCCTGCTTCTGGGGTGGCTCCGAGGTGATCGCCCCGTCGGGCGAGCCGGTCGCCAAGGGCGAATACGTAAGTGAGGCCATCCTGGTGGCGGAGATCGATCACGCTGAAATCCGCCGCGCCAGAATGGCGAACCCATTGCTGAGGGATGAGCGGGTGGATGTCACCCTGCGGGAGCTGGAGCGGATCAGGCGGGAGGGAATCAGGTGATCAGCCTGTCCCGGAACTGCGAGCTTTTGCGGCGCGTGTTGACGGGGTTCATCGCCAATGAGGTCCGAAAAGCGGGATTCAGCCGCGTCGTGGTCGGCCTCTCGGGTGGCGTGGATTCCTCCCTCTCCGCCTTTCTCGGGGCCGAGGCGCTTGGCGCAGAGAATGTCTGGGGCCTCCTGATGCCGTACCGGACCAGCAGCCCGGAGAGCCGCGAACATGCGGAAGTGGTGGTGAAGCAGTTGGGCATCCAATCGGACGTCATCGACATCACCCCGATGGTGGACGCCTACTTCGAGCGGTTCCCGGAAGCGGATCAGGTTCGCCGGGGCAACAAGATGGCGCGAGAGCGGATGACCATCCTCTTCGATCATTCGGCCAAGCTCAAGGCCCTGGTCCTCGGGACCAGCAATAAGACGGAGTTGCTGCTGGGGTACAGTACGCTCTACGGCGACATGGCCAGCGCCATCAATCCGTTGGGTGACCTCTACAAGACACAGGTCCGGCAACTCGCCCGTCACATGGGCATCCCGGAAGTCATCGTGAAGAAGAAGCCGAGCGCCGACCTCTGGGCCGGACAGACCGACGAGGAGGAGCTAGGGTTCACCTACGAACAGGTCGATCAGATCCTCTACCTGATGGTGGATTGCCGCTACGAGCTGCCGTAGCTGGTCGAAGCCGGCTTCGACGAGCGGTTCATCCGCGCGGTCTTCGCCAAGGTCCAGGCCTCCCAATACAAGCGGCGCCTGCCCCTCATCGCCAAGGTCTCCTCCCGCACCATCGACCGCGACTTCCGCTATCCCCGCGACTGGGGCAAGTAACTCCGTCATCTGGCCCCGGCTTGTTTTTACCAGGCGTACAGCGTTTAACACCACAATTCGCAGTAGTGGCTTCGAATATGCTCAATCCAACTCGGTTCGCATGTTCAACTTTACCACCATGTTAGATAAAGCGCAGCCTTGCATACCACCGGCTGGGGAAGTGGATAGCAGATGAGTCCCCAACAGCCGACCTTTGACTTACTTGCGCAGGCATTTCTTTTGTTGCGCTCGGCCTTCTTTGGTGAAAACGCGACGCCGCTCACCTTTCGCCTTCGGGACAAGCGTAATACGCAAGATGACCCACTCGACGAGCGGATCCACAAGCTGCTCAGCGAAGGTTTTCCTGCGGGAATGATCTGTATAAAGGCTCCTGGGCCATTAATCACCCCTGATCTGGTGATCATGTGTTCCACTCTATGCAATGGTATTGCTCGTGGGGTCCTGGCATCGGACGTCAGCCGGATTGCCGCGGTTGAAGTGAAGAAGCTGGAACGAACGAAAGGAGGGGGCATTGCTAGGTCTTCAGGCATGGACTACAACACCACCCCGCCGTGTGGTACGGTTCGGGTCTATGATCAGGGCGGTCACGCACTGGACATACGTGGCTTCTACCTTTTCGTTTGTCAGGAGGCCGTGAGGGGCCCGACCGGGCGTTATCGCCTCACAGCGTTGGTCCTCTGTGACGGCGACCTCCTCAACGCGGACTTTGCGTACTACCTATCTATCGTCGGTGAGCGCACCAAGGAGATCGGGCTCGGCACGTATGGGGATGGAGCCAACCGGAGCCGGCCCATGCTTATCTTCGCCAATCCCCTCGGAGCCGCTGAGCTTGATGGCAAGGCCACATTGGTCCATCCGCGAAACGATCTTGCGCTCCAATCTCCTCTGCTTCGGCATGTAGGGCTCATCAAGCGGAGGGTTACAACGGGAGGCCAGCGCACGTTTCACTGTTATCGCTTGCGCGACGATGTCCCTGCGCAACATCGGGACTTCGAACTAGCGGACCCTTTCCCCTCACCTACTAGGCAAGTGGGCACCCAGCCACGAGGACGATTTCGGCTGGAAGTGCGGCCTGCTGATTGACGCGGGACATGCGGGTTGTGCACTGTGGCATTCTGGGGTCGCCCTCACCACAGCGAGAGTTGGGCTCTTCGAGGATGGGACATGCGTTCTGCAACCTGCTGGACTTCGTAGACTCGACCAATCGTCCTCTCGATGGTCGTATGTTGCGAATCAAGCCAATGAAGAGACTCCGCTAGCGATGAGTACAAAGAGAGGCGCTTGATCACCTGCGCCATAAGCACTACCCGGACATCGTTCCGACCGAGGTACCGACCAACTTTGTTGAACCGAACCACCTGCTCTGTAGCTGCCTGCGTTGCGTCGGCCACTACCGTGGATATGTTCGGCGTGTCCCCTGCGAAATCCGTTCTCTTGCGACAGACAAGAATCACGTCCAGGTCAATCGGTTCCTTGGCCTGCTGCTTGGGCGCGGCGACCGACATCTCTGCCTTAATGGGATGGGCGGCAACAATCACGAATCCCGCTCCGACGAGCGCCTGCAGAATAGCCCTCCACCCCGCAGGTCGCGAGTGATGATATGTGAAGACCAGCAGGCCACCACGACGTAGTACGCGGTGGGACTCACCCCAAACACCCCGCAAACGTTCGGCGAATACTTCGGGATCGCTTGCCTGTACCTCAGCAAAAGAGCGCGTAGTGTGGACAGCATGATGGCCGTTTTTCCCCAAAATGTGGCGCTGCCACACATGGAAGAAATCGGCGAGTTGTGAATAATGGACATTATCGAAAAAAGGTGGGTCGGTAACCACCGCGTCCACGCTCTCGGGAGCGAGATCAGTTCTCGCCGAATCTCCACAGGAAAGATAGAGAGACTTGCCCTCTATGAATTCGGGGAAAGTCTCGGCCACATCATACCCCAGGGGACAGGACAGGCCGTAGACCTTTTCACCTGTAAGCTTTCCGTCCTTTTCCACCACACAAAGTTCGAAAGGGTTCTCGCAGTAATC
>JACQEV010000171.1 GCA_016200385.1 Candidatus Methylomirabilota bacterium | reverse complement strand
CGGCCTCTCTTACGAGTTTGAGTTCGATCAGCCCCAGCTGGCCGACCAGGTCTTCGAGGACCACGGCGTCAAGGTCCTCGTCGACCCGAAGAGCTACCTCTACCTGGCCGGCACTGAGATCGACTACATCGACGGCCTGCAAGGGGCCGGCTTCAGCCTGAAGAACCCCAATGCGAAGGGCGGTTGCGGCTGCGGCTCGTCCTTCACGGCGTAGGAGAAAAAAAGCATTCAGCCATCAGCAGTCAGCTAAGGCAGCAAGCAGATGTTTTGCTGAAGGCTGAGTGCTGAATGCCTGTGCCGTGAGGATACCTTCCATGACGCAATTAACAGTGGTTGACAAGGAGCCCACGCGAGTAGAGGAGGAGGAGTTCGAGCGGGGCCTCCTCCTTTCGACCGTTGAGAGCCTGGTCAATTGGGCGCGGAAGTCGTCCATCTGGCCTGTGAGCTTCGGACTCGCGTGCTGCGCGATCGAGATGATGGCGACGGGCGCTTCGCGGTTCGATCTTGCCAGGTTCGGGGCGGAGGTGTTTCGAGGGTCGCCGCGCCAAGCGGACCTGATGATTGTAGCCGGCCGGCTGAGCCGCAAGATGGCCCCGGTTCTCCGGAGGATCTACGATCAGATGCCTGACCCGAAGTGGGTGATCGCAATGGGCGCGTGCGCCTCCTGCGGCGGGATCTTCAACACCTATACCATCGTTCAGGGGGTAGACGAGGTCGTCCCAGTGGATGTCTACGTCCCCGGGTGCCCGCCCAGGCCCGAGCAACTGATCCACGGGATCATGCTGCTTCAAGAAAAGATCACCAAGGAGCACCCGAGCAAGCAGGGCCTCTTCCACTTCCCCTGGCGGTCGAAGGCATAGAGCACGCAGGGGCAGCGGGCGACGCATATCCGGAATGTACAGGAGGACGACAATGCGAATGACCCATCAGCTCAAGGTCGGAGACGCGGCACCGGATTTCACCTTGAAGGATGACAAAAAGAACGACGTCACCCTCTCGAGCTTCAAAGGCAAGCAGAACGTCCTGCTGGCGTTCTTCCCGTTGGCCTTCACTCCAGTCTGACAGGCCGAGCTGTCCGCTTACCACGCAGACATGCGAAAGTTTGCGGACCACAATACCCAGGTTCTGGGGATCAGCACCGATAGTCCATTTACCCTCGCTGCATTCGCCGAAAAGTGCGGCGGTCTGGGGTATCCGCTGCTGAGTGATTTCTGGCCTCACGGGCACGTGTCATTGAAATATGGTGTGCTTCGAGAGGAAGGGTTTCCCCAGCGGTCGGTCTTCATCGTCGATACACAGGGCAACCTGAACACGATCAAGTTCTATGAGCTACGCCAGCAGCCGGATAACCAGGAGCTGCTGGCCATGGTCAAGAAGCTCTGAAGATTAGCTTTCAGCGCTCAGCAATCAGCGCTCAGCTATCGGCCCTCAGCTATCAGCCATCGGGAGCGAGCCAGTTTTTGCTGAAGGCTGACGGCTGACGGCTGAAAGCTGACGAGGGTATTACGAATGATCCTTGAGCTGCTCAAAGGGATGGCGACCACCTTCAAACATATCTTTCGAAAGCCGGTGACGGTCTCCTATCCGGAAGAGCGCCTTCCCCTCGCTCCGCGCTACCGTGGCCTGCACATGTTCGTGGTCAACGACGACGGGATGGAGCGGTGCGTGGGCTGCGAATTGTGCGCCATCGCCTGCCCGGCCGATGCGATCTATATCGAGCCAGCCGAAAACACTGAGCAGGAGAGGCACTCCAGGGGCGAGCGGTACGCCAGACTGTATAAGATCCATATGCTCCGCTGCATCTTCTGCGGCTATTGTGAGGAGGCCTGCCCCGAGGAGGCGATCGTGATGGGCAAACAGTACGAGCTTGCCTCCTACAACAGGGGCGACTTCGTGTACGGAAAGGAGCGCCTGATGACGCCCTTGAAAGCGGCGCTGAAGCAGCGCCCTGATCTCCATCCTGACTGGTAATGAGGATAACTGAAAAGAGAGACAATTCGATGGAGTGGGTCGAGGCGGCCACGCTGAAGCGGTTCTCACCCGAGAAGGCGCAGAAGATCGGCCTCTTCAGGACCGAGCGCTCCATGGTTGACCTCTACTGCCTGCTGCCAGGCCAAGCTCAGAAGCCCCACATTCACGAGACATCGGATAAGATCTACTACGTGATCGAGGGGACGGCGCGCTTCAGAATCGGACTTCAGGAGCGGGACCTCTCGGCCGGTAGCGCGGTGCTCGCCCCGGCCTTGGCGGAACATGGGGTTGAGAACTCAGGGACGAATCCCCTGGTCCTCTTTGTGGTACTTGCGCCGCCACTTCCCATGGAGAAGGGCCATTAAGCCTTGAGGTTCCTGTCTTCGCTTGGGGGGAGAACTGCCGCCGTCCTGAGCGGCAGATAACCTTGTTGGAGATTTGATTATGCGACGGAGAGGGGAATGATGATCAAGCACGAAACCTTCACAGTGGCCACCAAGGATCGATTACAGTTCATGGATCTGACCAAGCGGATCAGAGATCTGATCCAGCGCCACAACATCAAGCAAGGGTTGGTGGTCCTCAGCTCCCTGCATACGACGACCGCCCTCTTCATCAACGAATGGCAAGAGGCCCTGATCCATGACCTCCGTGTCCTCCTGGATCGCCTGGTAAGGGAGCAGGACGACTACCGCCATAACGATCCACGCTACTCTGATTGCGATCGGGGCAATGCCCATTCCCATCTGCGCTCCGTCCTCCTGGGCCGGCAGCTCTCGGTTCCGGTGGTGGACGGAGAGATGGCCCTCGGCACCTTTCAGTCGATCATCTTCGCCGAGCTGGACGGTCCGAGGGAGCGACAGATCCACTTACAGGTCCTGGCCGAGTAGGGACGGTTAGACACCAAGAGAACAATGCATCGGATCGTTCGGTATCGCGCGGGATCATTTGAGACGCTCGACATCCCTGTGGTTGAAGAGCAGTCTCTCACCATCTTCGTGAACGGGCGGGAACGCGTCACGATGCTGTGCACCCCCGTCAAGGTGGATTGCATGGTCCTGGGATTTCTGAGTTTCGAGGGGATCATCCAGGGGCTCGACGAGATCAAGATGCTGGACGTCTTTCCCGAGGAGGGGGTGGCGGACGTCCGGCTCACCAAGGCATTCACGCCGCCCCGCCGCCGCATCTTCACTTCCGGCTGCACCGGAGGAATCACGTTTGGCATGCCGATGGAGGGATTCAAGGCTTTCCCGGAGGAGGCAACCCTGCACCCGGAGCAGGCGTTCGATCTCATGAGGCAGCTCTATGCTGAGGCCCGCCTCTACCGGGAGTCGCGAGGGATTCATGCCGCCGCCCTGAGCGATGGGAAGAAGCTGCTGCTCGTGGCCGAGGACGTGGGGAGGCACAACGCCCTGGACAAGATCCACGGCGAAGCGCTCCTCCGAGGGATTGCGACTGCCGGCCATATCCTTCTCTCCACCGGCCGGATCTCGTCCGAGATGCTTCGGAAGGGGGCGCACATGCGGACCCCGTTCGTCATTTCCCGGACCTCACCCACCAGTCTGGCCATCCAAGCGGCCAAACGCTTTGGCATCACCGTGATCGGCTACGTCCGAGGAGAGGGGTTTAACGTCTACAGCCACCCCGAGCGCCTCCTGCCTCAGAGGGTCGAGGCCGCTGGTCTGCCTCGCTCTTGAGGCCCCGCGACAGATCGATGCGCCTCATCGATCTCCACTCCCATACCACCGCTTCCGACGGAGCGCTGTCCCCGGTCGAGCTTGTCCGCCTTGCCAAGGCCCGTGGCGTCTCGGTGCTGGCCGTAACCGATCATGACACATTGGCAGCCATTCACGCGGCGATGGAGGAAGGGGCGCGGCTGAGTCTGCACATCGTCCCCGGCGTGGAGGTGACCGCCTATGTGGACGACCTGGAGGTTCACATCCTGGGGCATTTCGTCGATCCGGACGATTCCCGACTGGGCGAATTCCTCGCCTCCTCCCGGGATGACCGGATCGAGCGGGTCCGCCGGATGGTTGAGAAGCTCTGGGCTCTGGGTCTGCCGCTGGATGCCGATGAGATCTTGAGGCAGGTGCAGGCGCCCGGCTCCTCGGTGGGCCGCCCGCATGTTGCGCAAGCGATGGTCAAGCGGGGATATGTGGACTCCGTGCAGGAAGCCTTCGAGCGCTACCTCACGCCGGGAAAACCGGCCCACGTGGAGCGCTTCCGACTCCCGGCAGCCGAAGCGATCATGGCGATCAAGCGAGCTGGCGGTGTTCCATCCCTCGCGCACCCCGGGGTCTATGCCCGGGACGAAGTCATTCCACGCTTGGCAGAAGAAGGGTTAATGGGACTGGAGGTGCATCACCCGGACCATGATGCGGACGCGATCTTCCGGTATGAGCGGATGCGGCTGCAGCACGGTCTCTTGGCGGCCGGCGGCTCTGACTACCACGGCACGCCTGGCTTGCGCTTGAGCAGTCTGGGCATTCCCTCGCTGCCGGAGGCGGAGTTCGAGCGGTTGTGCACCGCCGCAGCCACCTGCCGCGCCTCCGTTCCTTGAGAGGAAAGGATGGAAGAGTTTTCCGTAAGAACGACCCGAAAATTTCAGGTGATTGACATCACCGCCAAGGTCCAGGAAATCGTCAAACGCGGTGCGACGCCTGAGGGGATCTGCTGCGTCTTTGCCCCTCATGCGACCGCGGCAGTCACCATCAACGAAAATGCCGATCCCAACATTGGAGAAGATCTACAAGAGGCTTTAGCAAAGCTGATCCCCGAGGGGATCTGGCGACATGACCGGATCGATGACAACGCAGCGGCGCACATCAAGGCGGCGATTGTCGGCCCCAGCGAGACGGTTCCGGTCAAGGAAAGGAAGCTGATGCTGGGCACCTGGCAGAGCCTGATGTTGGTGGAGTTCGACGGCCCTCGGGAGCGGAAGGTGTTCGTCCAGATCAGGTGACGGCTGATCCTCGGCATTCTCTCCAGTCGGGGCCCGGCCAGAAAGCGTTCGATGAGCCGGTAAGACGACGCTCTTCCTACCGGCCGCCCTTGATCTTGGGGACCATGAGGACTGTGTCGCCATGGGTGAGCAGCCGTGTTCGCTCCACCGCTTGGCCGTTCACCCGAACTTCCAGACCACCGTTGATCCCTAGCTCTGTCAGAATGCTATCCAGCGTGAAGGGGCGTTCCTTCCGGACCTCCTGAGTGCTCTTCCCAAGCGTCACGATCTTGACAACGGTCTCTTGCTCCAGCGTGCTTCCCTTTTTCATCGCGGTCCTCCTTTCGTCTGCTGAAAACGTTCGTCCTCTCATCGACTCTACGTGATTCTAGGCGCTAAACAATGTGAGAGTCTTCTGATCGAAGATGATCTCCCGCCTCCAGGTGTCCCCCATCGCGACCCTCTTGACCTGTCCGGCCACCAGGCTTGCGATCCCGAAGCCGGTGTAGACGATAGCTTGGGCAGTGCAGGGGAGCTGCCACGCTTCGTCATCAGAGTAGAGGGTCCGTTCGTAAAAGCGGCCGTGGTCAGGGTCCGCGGGGCGGACTGTATAAATCCTGGAGACCTCTGCCCCCATCCTGGCGTCGATGTAGGCTTCGACGCCAGCCTTGAAACGAATCGATCGGTCCCAGATCCGACGTCTTGCCTCCATGCTATCCACGCCCGAGACGACAATTCCCTGGAATCGTTGGCTATGAACGCGCTCTGGCCGAGCGTCAATGCCTGTGCCGGTGAATCCCTTGATGATGTCTGCCAGGCATTCGACTTTCGGTCGGCCGACATCGCCTGGCCGATAAAGCTGGTTGGGGATGTTGTGCTCTTCCACCAGATCGTCATCGTAGACAGTCAGGTGGACGCATCCCATCTTCGCGAGAGCAAGCGCCGTAAAGGAACCGATCCCCCCGCAACCGATGAGGGTGACGTGGGTCTCAAGGCTCTCGATGTCCACCAGATCGGTCTGTCGCGAGAAATCCATGAGCCGTGGTCCTCAGTGTATCGGTTTGAGGATGCCAGGGGAGGGGGCTGCGGGGTCTTCGGTATCTGATATCTCGCGCCAGTGCTCGATGGACGTATGCCAATCTTTGGGGTTGATCGTCTTCAGGAAGTCTATGACGACCTCAGACGCCGCCGCGAGTTGGTATTCCCCGATCAACTTCGCCAGCCCTTGCCGGACGTTGCCCAGGCAGGGTTTTCCGTTCCAGATGTGCGGGTGGTCGTAGTACCCATGTCTGCTCGTCAGGTTATAGATCGTGATCTCTCCATTGTACAGAAGATCGATTTGGAAGGCTCCCAGCGAAAACTGCTTCCCGCCCTGCGCAGCCTGGATACGTCGAGTAATGACTCTCAGTCCTGTTGGCGAAGCGGTGACGTCGGCCACGTCGGGACATTTCGATAGGAGGTCCAGGTCGCGGACGAGGTCAGCCTCGTCGTTGATCAGCTCGCCCCTGAGATGCCGGAGTCGGCGTCGGTATTCCTGCAAGTGACGGGTTTCGGCGGTGATTTGGAGAGCAGCGATCTCAAGGGCCTCCTCGGTTGAACGGATCTCTGTCTCCAAAAAACCGATCTCGCCTCCGATCTGTGCCCACCGCCGATCCTGGAACTGCCGCCGGGCCAAGACCCTTCGCTTTTCGCGCCAATCCCACTCCTGCATGCCGGTCGTTCGTCGCAGACCGACCAGGATGAATTCAACCCGGTCGGGGTGCAAGCCGTTCTGCGCCACGAGATCTGCGCTCATCAATTTGAGGGATCGGTCAAGGAGGAGTCTCAGGAGCAAGGGGGCCAGCTCCTCCCCCTGGCCCGCGAGATCGAAGAGGATGAAGACATTCCTGGGGTGCAGGTAGGCCAGCGCATTCCCCTCATCGTCACGTAGCGCGATCCCCTTCCCCATTCGCCTCGGAATAATCAATACCTGTCGGGCTCCTTCGCGCAGCGGGTGCCCGAAGGCGATGGGCAGCCCGGTCATCGGAGTTTCTCCCATCCATGACATCCACGGGAACTGCTTGGGGAGGGCGAAGAGGTGGAGGTGGAACCCGGGCTCTCCTCTTGGCTTTGAGAAGAATCGAAATGGACGATGCAGGTGCAGGGCAATCCCCAGCGCCGACTCGTACTCCTTGATTACCGGCTCGAGGTGGGGAAACCCAAACAATCGCGGGGCATCGGACATGTGATTCTCTTGCGCAAGATACCAGACACTGTAAACCACCCGAAAGCAAAATTAGCAAAAGCTCGCTCAAACGACAAGTCAAAAGTGCAGAAGGCTGGTGTTGAAAAGCAAAGTGACGGGTGATTTGCGTATAGGAACATGG
>JACQEV010000181.1 GCA_016200385.1 Candidatus Methylomirabilota bacterium | reverse complement strand
GCCTCCGGGTTGATGGCCCTGAGGCGACCATCGGGCCCGATGTGCATCCATGCGATGTCATCACCCAGGGTCCACACCCTGTAGCCCAAGTGCTCCAGAGAGGACACCAGCATTGCGAGATTGGTCTTGCCGCATGCGCTGGGAAAGGCCGCGACAATATATGTGACCTGCCCTGTCGGGTCCTCCAGCCCCATGATCAGGGTGTGCTCAGCCAGCCAACCCTCCTCTCTCGCCATCCAACTGGCAATGCGGAGCGCATGGCACTTCTTGCCTAGCAGGGCGTTGCCTCCATAGCCCGAGCCGATGCTCCAGATCAGGCGCTGCTCGGGGAAGTGGAGGATGAAGCGGCGGTCTGGACTCAAGTCCCCGAGCGAGTGAAGGCCCGCGACGAAGTTGCCCGATCCGCCCAGCCGGTCAAGGGCGACCTTGCCCATGCGGGTCATGAGCCGCATATTGGCAACGACGTAGGGGCTGTCCGTCACCTCTACGCCAAGCCCGCTGTAGGGCGAGGTGGCGGGTCCCATGATATAGGGCACGACGAACATCGTCCGCCCCTTCATGCTGCCCTCAAAGAGCGGTCCAACGTGCTCGCGGCCCTCCCTTGGCCCCATCCAGTTATTCGTGGGCCCGGCATCCTCTTTGTGCGTCGTGCAGATGAACGTCAGGTGCTCGGTCCGGGCAACGTCCGTTGGATCGCTTCGGTGCAAGTAGCATCCCGGGTAGCTGTTCTGGTTGAGGCGGATCAGGGTACCATCGCGAAGCATCCCCTCCACCAATTTGTGGTACTCCTCCTCCGAACCGTCGCACCAATGGATCCGGTCCGGGCGAGTCATGCGCGCCACCTGATCCACCCACCGCTCAAGCGCAGTGTTCTCAGACATGTCATCTCCCTGTTCGCTCACGTGCCGACAGCTGTGCCTCTTTCCCATCTTGCCTACGATGCGCTCTCCCGCCTGCCCCTGATAAAGCCGCAAGTGGCTCCCCGGGGAGGGCTCGAACCTCCAACCTAGCGGTTAACAGCCGCTCGCTCCACCATTGAGCTACCGGGGAATGGTGGCTAGAATAGCGATCAGTATAACGCTGTGATCCGGCGACGGCAACGATTTTTCTGGGACTTCAGCAATCCCGTCAGACCTCCCGGCGCCCCTCCAGAGACTTCGAGAGGGTCACCTCGTCGGCGTACTCCAGATCGCCTCCCACCGGCAGCCCCCTGGCGATTCGAGTGACTCGCACGGCAAGTGGTTTCAGCAGGCGCGAGAGGTACATGGCCGTCGCCTCGCCCTCCACGTTCGGATTGGTCGCCAGGATGACCTCTTTTACTCCTTCTGCCTCCAAGCGCGGTAGGAGTGCCTTGGCCGTCAACTGTTCGGGGCCGCGCCCGTCCAGCGGCGAAAGGGAGCCTCCCAGCACGTGGTATCTCCCCCTGAAACTCCCTGTCTTCTCGATGGCCCAGAGGTCATTCGCCTCCTCCACAACGCAGAGCATCGATCCATCCCGACTCGGATCGGCGCAGATACTACACCGGTCGTCCTCGGAGATGTTGAAACAGGCGCTGCAGCTTTGCGTCCGCTCCTTGAGATCCATGATCGCCTGGGCCAGTGCCTGGACTTCGTCCTTGGACGCCTTCAGGAGGTGAAACGTCAGACGCTGGGCGCTCTTGGGACCGATGCCAGGAAGGCGGACCAACTCGCCGACCAGCCTGGCCAAGCTAGGAGCATAGCGGGACACGGAGCGCTCTACAACAGCCCGGGCGGCAAGCCGAGCCCCCCCGTCAGCCGACCCATCTCCTGGGTGAGCAGCTCGCGGGATTTCCGGAGCGCGTCGTTCGCCGCGGCCACAATCAGGTCCTGGAGCATCTCCAGATCATCTGGCCCGGCGACCTCGCGGTCGATCTTCACCTCGACCACTTCGCCCCGACCATTACACACGACCGTGACCATCCCGCCACCCGCGGTCCCTTCAACCCGCTTCGCCGCGGCCTCTTCCTGAATCTTCTCCATCTCGGCCTTCATTCGCTGCGCCTGTTTGACCAAGTTTCCAAGGTTCTTCATCTCACCCTCGCTCGCCGATCACATCCTGCCCGGGCTCTTTCTCGCTCACTCGAATGACCTCTCCGCCGAAGAGCTCCACAGCCTTTTGCACCAAGGGATGACGCCGAGGCGACCCCTGGTCGGACGGTGCCACCGACCGCTCGGGGCTAGCCGTCTCCCTGGGTCGGGGCATCGAGGGCTGTATCGGCTCGCCCTGGCCTGTGGTGATCTGCGTCGAACCACTCACCGCGGATGGAATGGATCGATTCTGGAATCGATACTCGACCTTCAGGGGCCGCCCAAAGGCCTCGGCCGCGGCAGCGGCCATGAGCCCCCGGTTCTCAGCATCATCCAGCGTCGATCGCGCAAAGGATGTGCCGTTTTCGAGCGTCACGATCAGCGTCTCGCTCTCCACCTGCACTCCTTTCGCCTCTTCGAGAAGGGCGGCGAGAGACCGCTTCTTCCCCTCCAGAGCCTGCTTGATCCGGGCCCAGCCTTCTTGCGGATCAGGGGCACTGGTTGACGGGGGGAGGGGGGACGGTGCCTGCGCGGGCGGCCTCGGCGCGGGTGGTCGATCTTGCAACGGGGGCCTCTTCTCCGCCATCGAAGCGGTGGGGGCAGCGGAGAACAGTGAGAGTTCTAACGGGGGTGGGGCGAGAGTCGCGGTCCCCGGCCCGACCAACAGCCGTTCCTCCAACGCCGACAGGCGCTGCAGGAGCGTCTCGAGGGATTGGAGAGCCCGGGCCTCTGTCGCCTCGACCAGGGCCATCTCCAAGACGAACCGGGGATGGGGAGCCCGTCGCATCTCGAATTCGGCGCGGCTCAGGACCTGAAAGATCGTTTCGAGGTCCGCGAGCGTGAAGGCCTGGGCCTGCGAGCGAATCGTGTCGGGCGGCACTCGGCTGGCCTGAAGCAATGGGGCGGGGTCTTTGATCGCTTTGGTCACCATCAGATCCCGCAGGTGCACCAGCATCTCCTGGCAGAACCGCTGCAGGTCGTATCCCCTGACGCTGAGCGACTCAACCAGCCCCAGGGCCTTGCCGCTGTCCCGCTCGATGATGGCCTGGGCAGCCTGCGCCAGCACCTCCCCCTCCACCAGCCCCAGCACAGCCCCGACGTCGTTCTCACTCACCTCGGCGCCACTATAGGCGATCACCTGGTCCAGGAGGCTCTGCGCATCGCGGAGGCTTCCTTCCGCGGCGCGGGCAATCGCCTTCATGGCCCCGTCCGCAACCGTCGCTCGCTCGTCGCGGGCGATCTCCCGAAGTCGCTCTACGATTTCCCCCTGTCCCAGCTTCCGGAAGTCGTGGCGCTGGCAGCGGGAGAGAATGGTGGACGGGATCTTGTGCGCATCGGTTGTCGCGAGGATGAAGACCACCCCAGGGGGCGGCTCCTCGAGCGTCTTCAGCAAGGCATTGAAGGCCGGCTCGGTCAGCATGTGGACTTCGTCGATAATGATCACCTTGAATTTCTGGCGAGACGGCGCATACCGAACATGCTCGCGGAGCTCCCGGACCTCATCGATCCCGCGATTGGAGGCGCCATCGATCTCCATGCAGTCGATCGACCGTCCCTCTGCGATCTCCTTGCAGCTTGTGCATTGATTGCATGGGTCAGGCGTGCGGCCCCGCTCGCAGTTGAGGGCCTTTGCCAGGATGCGGGCGGTCGTCGTCTTGCCGACCCCGCGCGGGCCTGCAAAGAGAAGGGCGTGGGCGATGCGGTCCTTGGCAAGGGCGTTCTTCAGGGTCTGCGTGACCGGCCGCTGGCCCACCACCTCATCAAAGCTCTGGGGCCGCCATCGCCTGGCGAGCACTAAGTAGGACATAGTCGGTTCACCGTTCACAGTTCACGGTCCACGGAGAAGCGTGGCGCGCCACCGACCGCGTGTCGCCCTTCCCGTGAACCGTCAACCGTGAACTGTCAACAGTGTTTCTTGGCCGTGCACCCACCGTCGATCGCCGCCTTCGGGCCGCACCGGCGACCGAAGCTCCGGCCGGGCTTCCCCGCGGCACAGGAGTCCGTCTGTTTACCGCTGCTTCCTTCCGGACCTGGCGGGGTTGACAAACTCTCCTTGCGCGGGACCCGACCATCAGCACTCCGATCACAGGCCAGTGCTCAAAGGCATAAGACCTCGGGCGGGAATTCGATCCCGCTAGAGCGGATTGCGGGTACAGGGCACCGCTAACTCCCCATCTAGCACGGCCAAGGTCGCTGGAAAGGGCTGCCCGATCCATCCCGCCGATTGGGCCAGGCCCCTCCCGTGTCATGACTGCTCGTTCCGCTTCGTGTCGCCCCCAATCAGCCCCTTGACGTATTCCGCGATCCCCCGATCAATTGGATACCTGGGATCATATCCGAGCTCCGCTCGCGCGAGAGCCACGTCGGCCTCGGTGTGCGGTTGATAGAATGAGTACGGGTTATCAAAGTAGTCGGGCTCTTGGTCCGTCCCGAGGCCTTTGTTCAGCAGGGCGACGACCTCGTTAAAAGAGGTGGCCCGCCCCGAGCCGACGTTATACACACCGCTGCGATTGGCTTCTGCCGCCAGCGCGGTCGCCTCCACCACGTCCTTGATGTACACAAAGTCCCGCTTCTGCTCCCCGTGCTTGAAGATCCGTGGCCGCTTGCCCGCTCGGATCTGCCCCGCCAACTGGTAGATCATGCTGGATGCGGCTCCCTTGTGGGCTTCGCCCGGTCCGTACACATTAAAGTACCGGAGTCCAACAATCCTGAAGTGCCGCGATCCGGCGGCGTACCGCCTGGCGAGATTTTCCAGAAGCACCTTCGAAAAGCCATAGACATTGGCTGGGCGGGCGGGTTGGTCCTCGGGCATGTGGCCCGAGCGGCAGACGCCGTAGATGGCCGCTGAAGACGCAAAGACGAGCGGCGTCCCTGAGAGGCGCGCGAACTCCGCCGTCCGGCGAAATCCCTCAACGTTATTGAAGATCATCTGCCGCGGATCGGCAACGGTGGTATCGGTAATGGAGGCCAGGTGGAATATCGCCTGAAATTCCCCCGCCCGGAATCGCGCACACAGGTCCATCGACGCGAGATCCTGAGCGACCAGATCGCCGCGGAGGCCGACCAGATTGCTGAACTCGCCGGAGCGGAAATCGTCGATGATCGTCGTGCGGATATCCGGGTATCGCCTTTCCAGCTCCAGGGCAAGATTCGAGCCGATAAACCCGGCGCCGCCAGTGATCAACACGCTCTGCATGTTTAGAGTTTCGCGTTTCGGGTTTGGGGTTTTGACCTTCCGAACGCCAAGCTTTTTCTATCTCTATTTCGCCTCTTTGATACCCGATTGGCACACATAACTCAGCGCTTCGCGGTTACGGGTCTCGCTGACCCGAAACCCCAGACTCGAAACCCGATACCAGTTTGTACGGGGTGGCGGAGAGGCCGGGATTCGAACCCGGGGCGAGGTTTCCCCCGCACACGCTCTCCAGGCGTGCCAGTTAAACCGCTCCTGCACCTCTCCCCGAACAGCAGCTAGCATTTAGCAATCAGCCCTCAGCTAAGACCCAGATTAAAATTGCCTGCCCCAACTCCATCATGCTCTGCTGATGGCTGAATGCTGATCGCTGATCGCTCCAATGGCGGAGAGGGAGGGATTCGAACCCCCGGAGCAGTTACCCGCTCAGCGGTTTTCGAGACCGCCCGATTCAGCCACTCTCGCACCTCTCCATCTCCTAACACAGTCCTTTGCTCCCAGGATGAAAGAGCCGGCCCGAGGGCCTTGGGCTACGATAGGTGCGCCCCTGTTCGGCGCCCGAAAGGTCGGTCAGCCGTTCGCGAACCAATAGGTAAGCGCCCCAAGACCGATCGTGATCCACCAAAGGACGAGCAGTGTCCGCATCCACGCGCTGTAGTTCTGGAAGCGGAATCGCCGAGGGATCAGGCTTGTCCCGGCGACCAAGACGACGTACACGCCGAGCAGCAAGACGGTGCTGCCGAGCGTTGCATGGGCCACCACCGCAACGGTGGTTCGGTTGGCGATGCCACGGGCAAGATCGGGAGCGTAGACCTCACGGAACGACGGCCACATCCAGACCAGGGTCATGCCGATGGCCAGGATGAGCGCGGATGATTGACAGGCTCCGTGGGCGCCATACAACCCGCGACGCGCAAGCACCATGCCGATCAGGAGCAGGAGGCCGAGGCCGACCTGGACCAGCAGGTTCAGATCGGCGCCAAATGTGGCGCCACGACCAAGAAATCCTTCACCGAACATGGCGCCAGACTCTATGGGCCCAGCAGGTGATCCCCAAGCTGCCTCAACTTACCTGTCGGCGAAGGAATATGGCGGAGAGGCCGGGATTCGAACCCGGGCTGCACCTTTCGGCACAGACTCGCTTAGCAGGCGAGCACCTTCGGCCACTCGGTCACCTCTCCGTGAATAGCTTTCAGCGATCAGCGGTCCGCTAAAGCATAGATTAGAGTATTCGCTGCTTCAAGGCTCTCATGTCTGCTGATGGCTGAATGCTGACGGCTGATCGCTCAGATGGCGGAGGGGGTAGGATTCGAACCCACGAGGCTTTCGCCTAACGGTTTTCAAGACCGCCGCCTTCAACCACTCGGCCACCCCTCCGGGAGTTCATTGTTCAGAGTTCGTAGTTCATAGATGACTATAGCAACTCTGTCTTGCGGCGGGGCTCTTTTCTATGAACTCTG
>JACQEV010000180.1 GCA_016200385.1 Candidatus Methylomirabilota bacterium | reverse complement strand
CTGGTGCAGAATCCATGAACGTGGCGCCCTACCTCGCGGGCTGCATTGGTTCCAGTGAGCAGGGTGGTCTGCCCGGTGGCGCTCTGCGGCAGACCGGCGATGTTTAACGTCGCATCGGTCGGGACGACCAGGGCTCCTGCTCGAACCGCAGCGGCGTCAAGCCTGCCGCACGCTGCTCGGAGGTGCGTGGTGCGGGCCCGGCTAAGCGGGTTAAGATCGGGGTTGTCGTCACCGATCCCGACACCGTCCACAAAGATCATCAAGACCGACATGGCATCTTACCGGTCAGCAGGACTGTCAGGATGTCAACGGAGGGCTGAGAGGTTTTCATGTCCGATCATTCCCCTGATCCCATGCAAATCTAGCCGGAAGGGGGGCCGCGAAGGGAAGTGGGGCGAGTATTTCATACGCTACCCAAGGTGTCAAGCGGGAGGTAGGCGGCCGAAGCTCTTTGCGTCTTCCCACAATTTCTCCATTTCCTCCAGGTTCACTTCCTTGAGGCGACGACCGCCACGCTCAATCGTCTCCTCGATGTAGCGGAACCTGGTGGCGAACCTCGTGATACTCTTTCGGAGGGCTTCCTCTGCGCTCAGATTCAAAAACCTGGCCAGATTGACCAGGCTGAACAGGAGATCTCCCAGCTCAAGCTCCACCTCCTCCGGCGCGGCATCCTGGATGGCCTCTTTGAGTTCGCCAAGCTCCTCCTCGACTTTCGCCATCACTCCCGAGATCTCGGGCCAGTCGAACCCGGTCCGTGAAGCCTTATCCTGCAGCCGCTGAGCGCGCAGCAGAGCAGGAAGCTCCTTGGGGACGCCGTCCAGTGCCGACGCAAGGCCCGCGGCCTTGGCGTCCCGTTCCCCGCGCTTCAGTTCCTCCCACTGTTCCAGAACCTCGCGGGCCGTTGAGGCCGTGCCGTCCGCGAAGACGTGCGGATGGCGGCGCACCATCTTATCGGCCGTCGCGGCCAGGACCTGATTGATCGTGAACTCACCCTGCTCAGCGGCCACCTGAGCATGAAAGACCACCTGGAAGAGGAGGTCGCCGAGCTCCTCCATCAGCTTCTTGGGGTCCCCCTCGTCGATCGCCTCCACGACTTCATAGGCCTCCTCGATCAAGAAGGGCTTCAGGCTCTCCCGGGTCTGTTCCCTGTCCCAGGGGCATCCGCCATCTGCCCGAAGTCGCTCCATGATCCGGACAAGTTCCTCGAAACGCCCTCCGCTAGGCTCCCGCATCAATCCTCCTCTGCGATTACAAATTCGTGAGACCTAGTGTCATTGGAAAAAACAAAATAACCACTCGTGAAGCAAAACGCGCGGAAACCGCTTGAATCGACTGGGAACGTGTTCGGCGACTAACAGGGTTGTCTGTCATTACGCCATGCTAATCGTAGGGGCGCTGCTTGCTGCGCCCTTGTTCAGGTGAGGTCCCCGCTTGGGCAGGGCAAGCCCTGCCCCTACGGCTAGATTATAACTTCGGCCGCCCCCTGTGCAAAGCGAATCCCCCTCGGAGGTCCGGCAGGAGGACAAATCCTTTGACAAGGCTGGGGCATTTGGCTAAGGTACGACTTCACCTCTCTTGCCCGGGGCATCAATGGATTCCTTCTACATCAGCCTGGCCTTCGGCGGCGCGGCAGCCGGCGCGAACGTGGTGGGGGGGCTCCTCGTGACCATCAAACAGCGATGGGACGAGTTGCTGCTCAAGTACTTCATCGCGCTGGGGGCGGGTTTTATGCTGGGGGCCGCATTCTTGGGAATGATGCCCGAGAGCATGCGCCTCACGGCCATCGCCCCGATCCTCATCCTGGTTGGCTACCTCATGATCCATTTCTTTGAGCACACCCTCGCCCGCCATTTTCACTTCGGCGAGGAGACCCATGTGGAAATGGTTCTGGCGCCGTCGGCGAGTATCTTCGCCCTCACCGGCCTGCTGATCCACACCTTCTTCGACGGGGTGTCGATCGCCTCAGGTTTCCACGTCGGGACGGGGCTGGGAGTGCTGATTTTTGTCGCCGTCGCGCTGCACAAGATCCCTGAGGGGTTCACCGTCGGTTCCATCATGCTCGCTTCTGGCAGGAGTCGCCAGACGGCCATCGCGTCGTCCACTGCATTGGGCTTCTCCACCATTTTCGGCGTGCTATGTGCATCCTACCTCAAGGGATTGCTCGGATATCGGCTGGCCTTGTCCGCCGGGGTGATGATCTATGTCGCTGCGTCTGACCTGATCCCGGAGGTCAACCGCGAGAGGGGCGTCCTGATGGCGCTCATGGTCTTCGTGGGCGTCCTGCTCTTCTACCTGACCGAGCGGCTCCTCTCAGGATTGGGCTTCTAAGTCGCGTGGCAGGCTGATTTTGCTTGCATGAGCCTGCAGGCTTTTCTCTCATGCGGCGGCAGTCGAGATTCCCGTGATTTCCATTCCTCATCTGAAACAGTTAAAAGCCCTCTCTGGCAGACCACAGGACTTGGCGGACGTTCAGGCGCTGGAAGATCTGGATCAGGATGAGCAGAAGTCATGAGAAGAGATGCGGGGCTTTCAGGTGACTATGCCTTTCGGCCCTCTCGGGGAGCGCTGCGGGCGTTCAAAGATCTCCCGGCCGAGGTAAAGCTGGACTGGCTTGAGCAGGCAGCCCAGTTCGTGGAGGCGTTCGTGAGCCCTGCGAAAAGGGCGCGCTGGGATCAGCGTTGGGGACAGGACCATGTCGCAACGTCCTTCGACCAAGGAGCAGAGCCGACTCCGCAGCGGTGATCGTCGGCTCAGAGAAGGCCAAGCCCAGAAAAGGGGGCTCTGATGGCGCTCATGGTCTTCGTGGGGTCGCGCGCTGCTACCTGACCGAACGGCTCCTCTCGGGACCGGGCTTCTGAGCCAGGCGGCGGGCCGATTTCGATTGACAGAGGCAGACGGCCCCTGAGATAAGGTTGCCTGGAGGAAGGGGCAATGGCCGACCTGTGAGAGTGCCTCGCCGGGATGACGGAAGCCGTCATGGCCGTGGACGGCGGAGACCGGATCCTGACGGTCTCGAAACGCTAGCCGTCAGGACTTAATGCAACCTCACGAGGAGGCGGGTTGTGAGTTCTTCGCGCGGCGAGTCGCGAGGCGATTGCCGATGATTGGACTCCGTTAGTTGTGGTGAGCCGGGTCGATTAAGGGTGCGCGGCGCCTGCCGATGTAAGACCGAGGCGGGTCATGAAGTCAGCAGGGCGGATCACGTCAATCTGCCGGATGCGCTCCACGCTGAGGAGGTCGGCGTCTCCGGTGACCAGATAGCGGGCGCGGCCTGTCAGCGCACAGGCCAGTACGGCGAGGTCGTGTGGATCGCGAAGCTGGATCGCAGGCTGGCGCCGGATGATCACGGTCTCGGCAAACGGGATCCGGTGAGATCTTCTTCCGTGAGGCCGAGCCGTTGGATCTTCTCCCGGACTGCGCGAAGCCGCTCGCCGGGCGCGCTCACGGCCACCGGTCTCAAGACCACCTCGCCATCCCGCACCCTGACGTCAAAGTACTCGGTTGGCGGCAGGGCATCCACCACCTTCTTGGGCAGCGTGATCTGGTTCTTCGATGTCTTCTTGGCCAGCATGTTCCTTACCTCCTTATTGTAAGAATGCCTTGTCAAGCCCAGAATGTCAAGGAATACAAAGAGGGGTGAGGTGCCATGCTTGGCCTTCTACGAGGAAACCGACCACCCAGGGCCGGCTGATTTTGCTTGCATCAGCCGGCCACTCTTGCTATATGATAGGAACGCCGGTGCGCGGGCCGGGACTGAAGCGATCGGCCCAAAGATTGCACTGCGTCATTGCACGCGACTAATAGCCGGAGAGAGATCCCGCTGAATAATTGGGAGTTTGTAGGGGCGCTGCTTGCTGCGCCCGCCCCGGGC
>JACQEV010000178.1 GCA_016200385.1 Candidatus Methylomirabilota bacterium | reverse complement strand
CCCTCCTGTCACTACAGTTTCGAGTTTCGGGTTTCAAGTTTGAAGTTCTCGAAACCCGCAACTCCAAACCCGAAACTACGCTAACAGCGCCTCCTCCATCAGTTCGCCCTGATAGATCAAGCGAACCTCCCCCTCGAAGAAGACCTCGCGAAATTCCGGTCCATTGCCGTTGAAGTAGACGGTCAGCGTCTCACCGCTCCTGACCCTTACCTGAACCGGGGACGAGACCAGCCCCAATGATGCCGCAACCAGTGCCGAGGCGACCGCCCCCGTGCCGCAAGCCAGCGTCTCATCCTCGACGCCGCGTTCATAGGTCCGAATCGCAAGACCTTTCGAGTTGAGAGCGGCAACAAAATCGACGTTCGTGCCCGCAGGCTGAAAGGCGGGATGATACCGGATCTGGCGCCCCAGAGCCCGGACCGCGACCTCCTCCAGGTCCGAGCAAAGGATAACGGCGTGAGGAACACCCGTATTGATGCTGTGGAGCTGGTGCACGACACCATCAACCTCGATCGACCGGCGGAGGCGGAGGTCGCGTGGCTGACTGATCTGGAGCTTGACCCGGGTGCCGTTGACTTCGGCCCGGATGATCCCGGCCAGGGTCTCAAAGGCCATTCGGGGCCCCGCAATCCCCAGCATCTCGGCAAACCGGGCGACGCACCGGCCGCCATTACCGCACATCTCGGCCTCGCTGCCGTCGGCGTTGAAGATGCGCATCCGGAAATCTACCTTCGAAGACGGCTCGACCAAAATCACGCCATCGGCACCCACTGACATCCCGCGCCGGCAGATCCGCTCGGCCAGCGTCCTGGGCTCGACATCCAGTCGGCCGTTGCGGTTGTCGATCATGACGAAATCGTTACCGCTTCCGCTCATCTTGGTAAAGCTTAGCTTCTGCATATCGCTTCGCGCCCTAGATCATCTGAAAAGAACAAGCTACTTTACCTGGTAGCTGTTGTTTCGCACCCCGCACTGCTTCTAAAGATACTGCGGGATCCGTTCCCCACGGATCAAATCCTCGTAACTTTCCCGCTCCCGGACCGTGAAGTAGCGATCCCCCTTCACCAGGATCTCCGGAGGCCGGGGGCGGCTGTTATAGTTGGATGCCATCGTGTAGCCATAGGCGCCGGCGCTCATCACCACCAGCAGCTCACCGGGCTCCGCCGGGGGCATCGACCGATCCTTCGCGAGGAAATCCCCCGACTCGCAAACGGGACCCACCACATCGGCCAGTACCGTTTCCCTCCCGTCCTTCCGCCTGGCAGGAAGGATGGAATGGAACGAGCCGTAGAGGCTCGGACGGATCAGGTCGTTCATTCCGGCATCGACGATGATGAAATGCTTCGCGGGCGTCTGCTTGGTGTACAGGACCCTGGTCACCAGGACCCCCGCATTTCCCGCGATCACCCGTCCTGGCTCCAACACGATGGTGCAGCCCACATCCTTGACGACCGCGATCAGGGCCTCTGCGAAGACCCGGGGCACCGGAGGATCCTCGTCCTTGTACGTGATGCCCAGTCCCCCGCCGACATCCAGGTAGTCGATAGTGAAACCCTGATCTCGCAGCTTCCCGATCAGCTCCACAACCTTCACCAAGCCATCCACAAACGGGGTGACCTCGGTGATCTGTGATCCGATGTGTTGATGCACCCCAACCACCTGGATGTGGCGCAGCTCTCTGGCAACCTGATACTCTTCCATGGCAACCGAGATATCGATGCCGAATTTGCTCTTCTTTAGCCCGGTGGAAATATACGGGTGGGTCTTGGGATCGACATCCGGATTGATCCGGAGTGCCACCCTCGCCGTGACCCCCATTGAGCCCGCCACATCGTTGAGCACGCGCAGCTCTTGGGGGGACTCGACGTTAAACATAAGGATGTCGGACTTCAGGGCGTAATCCATCTCCTCCCGGGTCTTGCCCACCCCAGCGAAGACAATCCGGCGGGACGGGATTCCGGCCTTCAGGGCGCGGTACAGCTCCCCACCTGATACCACGTCGGCCCCGCCCCCGAGGTCGGCGAACAGCTTCAAGGCCGCCAGGTTCGAGTTGGCCTTCATCGCAAAGCAGACGAGGTGAGGAATGCCGGCGAACGCCTGATCGAAGACCTGGAAGTGGTGGGTGAGCGTGGCGTGGCTATACAGATAGAACGGGGTGCCGACCTCCTCAGCGATCCGGTCGATCGACACCTCCTCACACATAAGCTGATCGTCGCGATAGTGAAAATGATGCATCCGCAACTCCTTCAGGAGGTCACGCGGAATTCTGACATAGGGAAGGAAGGGTGTCAAAAGGAAAGTTCTCGTGAAATGCTACGATTTCATGCTCTCTGAGCCGACTGCGACGGTTTTCAACGACTTGAGAGCCTAACTCGTCTGATGGGCTATGGTCGGGCATTCGAATGAGTTGGTTGGAGCTTAGGCATGGTGGGTCGCGCGAACCCTGGTGAGCCTTGTGCAGATTTCGGGGGTGTAATGTCCATGGGCGGCCGCCCCCCAGCGTCAGGAGGAAAGCGATGTGGTAGGACCGGG
>JACQEV010000177.1 GCA_016200385.1 Candidatus Methylomirabilota bacterium | reverse complement strand
CGCCACACGGCGCGCGAAGCTGGTCGCCGTCGTGCACGCCGAGACCTCCACCGGCGTCCTGCAGCCGATCAGGCCGATCGCCGAGGCCTGCCGGCGCCACGACACCCTCCTGGTCGTGGACACCGTCACCTCCCTGGGCGGGTCGCCGGTCGCACCAGACGAGTGGGGGGCAGACGTCTGCTTTAGCTGCACCCAAAAGGGGTTGAGCTGTCCACCGGGGCTGGCACCGATCACCGTCAGCGACCGCGATGTGGGGGTGGTCCGCGCTCGCCGGTCACCAATCCAGAGCTGGTACCTGGACCTGAGCCTTATCACCCGGTACTGGGGCAGCGACCGGCTGTACCACCACACCGCACCCATCAGCATGTTGTACGCGCTCCGAGAGGCGCTTTGCCTCGTGCACGAAGAGGGGCTTGATCCCCGATGGCATCGCCATAAGACGCTGAGCGATGCCCTTGTAGCCGGCCTGATTGCCCTCGGTCTCCACATCCTGGCGCCAGAAGCATACCGGGCCCCAACACTGACGGTGGCCAGGATTCCTGATGGGGTACCGGACATGGAGGTGAGAAAAGGCCTGCTCTCGGAGCACAACCTGGAGATCGGCGGCGGGTTGGGGCCCCTGAAAGGCAAGGTCTGGCGGATCGGGCTGATGGGTGAATCGTGCAACCAAGCCGACGTCCTGCTCGCGCTCTCAGCGCTGGAAAGCGCCCTTGTACGGCACGGATGGCGCTGCGAGAAAGGGGCGGGTGTGATGGCCGCCCTGGAGGCGCTCCCCTAGTGCCGGTCCAGTTAACTTCGCCTAGCGGCGTTGCTGGCCCCGGGGCACTCCCTGCGACGTACCTGACAACGTACGCCTCGGTTGGCCCCGGGGGCCGCGCCTTGCGATGCTCGTTTCTTGGCCCGGCACAGTCCGATCCGACTTTGGGCGAGATAAATAATTGGACGGGCACTAGGTTCACTCTCCCCTAATCTCGCCGTTCAAGCCTGCCGAGAAGGTCGAGCAGGATTCCCTCGCGTAGGCCGCCATCGCTGACCCGCATTTCACTGTACCCGAGTTGCTCCATCGAAACGGACACCAGGGCGGCGCCGGCCAGGATGATGTCAGCACGCCCTGGTTCAAGGCCCGGAATTGCCCGTCGTTCCTGAAGGGGCAACGCCGCCAGCCGATCGAAAAGCTCCCTCACACGAACCAAAGTTAGACGATGGCCTTGCACTCTTTCCCGATCATAGGTCAGAAGGGCCAGGTCTATCGCAGCCAGGGTGGTCACGGTTCCGGCTGTCCCGACGAGCTGGGCCTCTTCGACATGGGGCAATTGACCTCGAAGCCGGTCGATCCTTTCCGCCACAAACTCCTCAAGCGCCTGCAGCTCACCAGGAGTCGGAGGATCGCTTACGAGATGCTGCTCGGTCAACTTCACCACGCCCAGGCCTGTGCTGACGATGGCCTCGATGTCCTCCCCCTTGGCCAGCACGAACTCGGTGCTCCCCCCGCCCACGTCCATGACCAGGACCCGGTGCGACCCAAGATGGAGCCCGTGGCGGACGCCTAATAGGGTGAGACACGCCTCCTCCCTCCCATCGATGACCCGGATGGTCAGCCCGGTCTCCCGCGCGATCTCGGTGACCAGCTCCTCGCGGTTTTCTGCCTCCCGCACTGCGCTGGTGGCGACGGCCGCAACCTGCTCGGCGTTGAAGCGGCGCGCCGCCTCGGCAAACCGCCGCAGTGCCGCGAGGCTGCGGCGCTGCGGCTCATCCTGCAGCAGTCTGGTGGAGAGCAGCCCCTCGCCGAGGCGGGTGATCTCCTGCTCTTCATGAAGGATAGTAAAGTCATCGCGGCTGACCGCTTCAGCGATGAGGAGGCGAAGGGTGTTGGTGCCGACATCGATGGCTCCATAGACCGCCATTCAGCCCTCGGCGCGGAGGTCTGTCTTTGAAGGATGGAGCCGGCGGACCAAGTCACGATCCGGTCGCACGACGATCGTCTTCTCCTGTGTGAGAAGGACCACCCCTGGCGCGGCCGCCTTCGGCTTCCTCAGGTATTTCCGCAGTGCATAGTCCACGGGAACCTTGACCTGCCCCCGTGCTCGGCTGTAGTAGGCAGCGATCTGCGCCGCTTCTTGGAGGGTTCGAGGCAGGGCCGACTTCCCCTTCTGCAGGCGGACGATAACATGAGAGCCGGGAAACCCTTGAGCGTGAAGCCACAGGTCGTGGGACCGTGCAAGCCGCCAGGTCAGGCGATCGTTCCCGGGCCCGTTCTTCCCCACCAGGATCGTCATGCCATCCGATGAGCGGAACGTTCGGGGCTCTGGTCCCGCCGAATCCCGAACGCCTCTTGTGCCCTTACCACGGGATGGAAGCGGTCTGACGATTGGCGCAAGGGCGGCCTCGATCTGCCGGAGCTCGTCCAGCCCCTTGGCCTCTTCGGACTCCCGGATGAAGCTCTGCAGCCTGGCAAGGCGCGCCGCCACATCCGCGAGGCGCCTCCTCACGACCTCCGTCCCCCGCCTTGCCTTGCGCTGTAAAGCAAAGTAGTGCTTTGCGTTCTCCTCGATCG
>JACQEV010000176.1 GCA_016200385.1 Candidatus Methylomirabilota bacterium | reverse complement strand
TATCTCAAAGAGGTTGCATCCGCTTCAGCGGGGCAACCTGGACCAGCTCCAGCTCATTCGCTTCATCTCGGCCATGACAAAGCGGTCGGACTCGATTCTCGACGGAAATGCAGCCTATATCTTCCGGCCCCAAGCCTCCTTCTACGGCACCTTGGTAAACTCCGTACGACTACAAATTAAGTCTGGAGCCATCAAATTCGATATTCCGGAGAGGTGTTTCCCTGATCGCTGTCAGGTCGTGATTATGGACAAGCGCTTGCGCGACATGCCTCAAGAGGTGCTCGAGTTCATTCGTGAGAATTACTCCCCTTCCCACGTGCAAGACATCCTTATCCGGAAGTCTCCAGCATCCAGCGACCATCCAGGTCTGCCCCCATCCTGTACAAGACACCCCCGTGCCTAACCTGGTTGCGAACCCGCTGAAGCTGAGTAGTCAGGTCTGGCAACCCTTCTGCATCGGGCGTCCTGACCGTCAAAAGTGTTCCGCTCTCCTTAAGCAGCCGGCCTCCGGAATTGGGAAGCAGGCCGTCCGACGTCTTGAATGTGGCGAGGTGGAGGCTGTATCTTTCTCCGGTTTGGGCAGACGGGTCGCCCATGGAGCTTCATAGAGGACCATGCCGATCATTCGCCGATTCATTCCAGAACTCCTGATTTGCCTGACTCTCAGTCTCATAGTCTTCTTGGTCTTTGGCTCCTCGCTCAAATGGGACTTCGTCAGGTGGGATGATGACATCAACATTTATAGGAACCCGCTCATTCGGAACCTTGACTGGGCTCATGTTCGATGGATGTTCACTGATTATCGCTACTTGCCACGATACACCCCTTTGGGCTGGCTCGGTTGGGCAGTCATCTATCGGCTCTTTGGTTTGAATCCCTTCGGTTACCATTTATCCACTGTGATCCTGCATGTGAGCAATACCGTTTTAGTCTTCTGGCTGATCCGACAGTTGCTCACGATCGCAGCCGGTCCAGAGAGCCCTCTGGACTCCAGGGTAGTTGCCACTAGTGCAGGTCTTGCGGCACTTCTCTGGGGCGTCCATCCGCTTCGCGTGGAGAGTGTAGCCTGGGCATCCGGTCAGACGCATAGTCAAGCTTTGTTCTTTCTTTTGATCTCTTTGTTGTCCTACCTGAGCGCAATTCGGACTAGACAGGGGCCGGCCACAAGGACAATCCCCTATTGGGTCTCTGTTGCGAGCTTTGTCGCGTCGCTATTATCCTATCCGAGCGCCCTCGGGTTTATAGCCGTTTTGGTTGTGCTGGATTTTTATCCACTGCATCGCTTTTCGAATAGCACGAACTGGTGGTGGGATGACCAGGCGCGTGAGATTTGGCGAGAAAAAATCCCTTTTCTCATGGCTACAGTCGCCGTCTTATCCATCACAATCTGGGCCCGCGTCCATGCAACCGGATTGTATCGTCCCCCGGTCTCCATTAATGCATTTCCCTTATCGAGTCGCTCGATGCAGGCATTTTATCTTTGGGCCTACTATGTGTGGCGCCCTTTCCGGCCATTTAATCTGTCCCCGGTGTATACAGCCTTGGTGAAGTTTGACCCGACGGAAGCCCGTTTTTTCTTTAGCATGGTCTTCGTTGTGGGGGTGACATTGCTCGCAGTCATGCTGAGACGTCGGTATCCGGCATTTCTCGCCGTTTGGGTTTGTCACCTTACCCTGCTCGTTCCTTTGTTGGCTGTGACTGAACGACCGTATTACCCAAACGATCGCTACTCGTATTTTGTCGGGACCTGTTGGGCTGCGTTGATAGGCGGGGGATTCTCGCTGTTGGGAAAGAAGTCAATGAAACGGCCCATCATCGTGGGAGTGTCCATGCTGACGGGCGTTGGGCTAGTGCTCTTCAGTTGGCTCAGTTACCGACAAACACTGATCTGGAAAGACAGTGCCACTCTCTTCGGGTATGTCATCGGCAAATTGGGGGATGATCCCTATCGGTCCGATATCTATTCGCGGCTTGCCTCTTTCTACCTTGAGCGCGGTGAGACTGACAAAGCCCTCGCGTGTCTTAACGCGAGCCTGAATGCCGACCCTCAGTATTTCAGATCGCGACTGCTAAGAGGAGAAATCCTCTTCAACAAGTCCATGCCGAACGAAGCGGCCCACGATTTCAGGGAAGCTCTGAGACTCAAAGAGTCTCCTCTGCTTCATTACTACATGGGATTGACCTTGACCAGGCTTGGCCAGAATGAAGAGGCAATCGGACATCTTTTCCGCGCCCTGCAACTTGACCCCAAAGATGAGAGCTCCTCACGGTTGTTAGCCGAGCTCGTTCGACGACAAGGCTCAGACCAACGATCAATCAACTCCAGTAAGAAAAAATCTGTGCCGGCCTTCGATGAAATTCCAGGTCGTTTGCAACCATGACAAGATCCACTCGCTGCTATTAGCATTTGAAGCGTCGTTAGCTCCGGCGCCGTTGCAGCTTTTTGCATCATCATGGTGAGATCAGGGAGACCGATATTTGAACCATCGCCAAGCAAGGCACCCGCGGCGACTAGCCGCAACGAGTTGGAACCGCACGGGAAGAAAGCGCTGCCCATGATATTTGCAGTTCAATGTTGACCTCCTATGGATCGCATGTTATAGACAATCGGTGAGGCTTTACCGAAGGGAGCGCGGGGAACATTGATGACGATGCAACAGATGAAATGGATCGATCGATGCGTGGGCCTCGTGCTATGCGGCGTCGTTGCTTTCTTCGACGCCCTGGCTCGATGGGTCGCGCTTTCCTCTTCGGCGCCAGTGATTGGGTGTGAGCGTGTTCGGAAGATCCTTATCACCAAGTACCTGGGGATGGGGAGTCTTGTCTTGGCCACCCCGATGGTCGGCGCCGTCAGGCGGCGATATCCACAGGCCAAAATTCTGTTCCTGACTTCCGAGGCCAATCGGGAGATCTGTCGGCTTCTGGAGATCGCTGACGAGGTCCTGACGATCAGAACGACAGGTTTTCTTGCCTTCGCTCGAGACCTCTTCACCGTCCTGCGGCGACTGAGGCGGGGGAGGATCGACCTGGCCTTCGACCTGGAGTTCCTGTCCAAGTTCTCCGCCCTGGTGGTGTATTTCTCCGGCGCCCGCGAGCGTGTTGGGTACACCTTTGATGGGATGTGGCGGGCGCGGCTGCTCACTCGCCCGGTCCCCTACGAACCGCATCAGCATATCACCCGGGTGTTTTCTTCCCTGGTCGAGCCGCCTTCGTGCGAAGGGGTTGGTCCGTTACCGGTTTCCTTGCTGAGGGTCTCTGGGGAGAGCATGCGCTTCGTTGACGAGCTCCTTCGAAGGAGAAGCGTGTGGCAGAACCAGGAGATCGTGTGTGTGAATGTCAACACGGGGGAAATGTGCCTCGAGCGGCGCTGGCACGGCGACCGGTTCGCCGAGCTCATCCGTGAGATACTGAGACAGGGTCTCGCGAAGGTGGTGCTCATCGGTGCGCCCAGCGAGCGACCTTATGTGGAATCCCTCGCCGCTCTCGTCGGCCCATCGTCTGATCTGCTGAACTTGGCAGGGGAGGTGACCGTCGAGCAGCTTCTCGCCCTGCTCAAGCGCTCCCGGTTGCTCATCACCAACGACGCGGGCCCCCTGCACCTGGCCGCCGCTTGCGGCACTCCGACCATCGCTCTCTTCGGCCCCGAAACCCCCTTACTTTACGGCCCCGTGGGGGAGGGTCACATTGTGTTCTACAAACAGGTCCACTGTAGCCCTTGTCTAACAGTGGCCAACAACAAGACCCCTCCCTGCCATGGCAACAACATCTGTATGTCCGCTATCTCTGTAGAAGAGGTCCTTGCGGCAGTAGAGCGCATCCTCGGCAGGAGCCTTCACCCCTTATGCACCGTCTCCTATCCAAGCACCAGCCCCTAATCCTTGCAGGGGTCTCACTTTTCACCCTTCTCGCAACCGTTCTCGCCTTCAACCCGAAGCCCGACTGGGCCGATGACGGCGAGTACATCGTTCTTGCTCGGTCCATTGCGAACGGACAGTGGATGCGCGAAATCAACCATCCCGAGAGTCCTCGCTCCACCAAGTTTCCCTTTGGTTTCCCTCTTCTGCTGGCCATGGTGGAGAAGATCTCGCAGGGCAATCTGCTCGCCATGAAGTCGCTGGTTGTCGCCTTCTTCGTGGCCGCGGCCCCGTTGATATACCTCTTGGCGAAAAGGTACGTGAATCCATGGTGGGCCCTTGCCATGACCCTCCTCTCCATCCTCAATCCGTTCTTGCTCTCCTTTTCCCACCAGGTTATGACGGAGGTGCCTTATCTATTTTTTTCAATCCTGTCCCTCCTCTTCGCTGAGGATCTTGCGGAGTACGGAAGGACGCCCGCCATCGTTGTCGCGGTGGTCCTTATCCTGGCAACGACGCTCCGATCGATAGGTGTTTCGCTTTCAGCAGGCGTAATAGCCTTTCTGTTTTGGAGGAGGGAGGGGAGAAAAGCGGCCCAGGTGGCAATCCTGTATGTTGTTGGGATCCTTCTCTTCCATCTCATGAGGACTGGAATCTTCGGTTCCTTTTACCTCTCGCTCATCGGCGGTCTCGAGCCAGGCACCGCCTGGTCCCCCCACGTCCCACTTCCCGACCTTATGAGGAGGATGCTATCGAACCTTCAACAGTATGGCCTGGGAAGGATCCCGTTGGTGGTGCTCCCTATCCCGAGCGGTTTTGTGGGGGCGTTGAGCCTGCTCATGGCGAGGGTGGTGAATCTCATCCTCGTAGCCGTTCTGCTCGTGGGCCTTGGCATACAACTGTTTCGCAGGCAGGCTACAGTGGCGTACTTCCTATGCTATCTGGGGGGCGTGTTCCTTTTCCCGGCAGACTTATCCACATCTCGGTACCTTGTTCCGGTCATTCCGCTCCTTCTTCTGTTCCTGGCTAGCGGACTCCAGGCACTCTCCGAGATGCTGGCGCGCCGGTCGGGGCGAATGGTCGTATCCGCGGCTTTACTTGCCTGCTTTTCTTTGATTGTCGGCTTGTATTTCTATTTTGATGTTCGCTTCCAAACTACGGGCGAGACTCCTCGTGTTTTAAGCTACCTGAAGGCTGCCGATTGGGCGAGGGAGAACCTTCCCCCCGAGGCTGTCATCCTCGTCAGAAAACCGCATTTCTTTTATCTCATTTCCCATCAAAAGACGGTGGGGTTCATCCCGTCTTCCCACCCGGACGTCCCTTCCTCCGATCCAGAGACGATCATGGGGCTCATCCGAAGATATAAGGTCAACTATATGGTCGTGGATAACGTGGTTCGAGGACGTCCCGTCGGTCCCTCTGCTTCTTTAGTGCGAACAATAAAGGATCATCCCGGGACCTTCGAGCTGGTGTATAGAGTCGGGGGCGAGATCAGCACTTTCATCTTCCGGGTGCGCGTCTCATGACGACCATACAGGCGTTCATCTCGAAGCTTGATGAGCGGCGGGGAG
>JACQEV010000175.1 GCA_016200385.1 Candidatus Methylomirabilota bacterium | reverse complement strand
CCTCGTCCGCCCCCATCGACAGGGCGCTTTTGAGCGCGGTGACAGCCGTGGCTGCGCCGACGCAGACTGCGGTCACCTTGCCACCCTGCTTCTCCTTGAGCTGGATGGCCACCTCGAGGGCGTTGGCGTCGTAGGGACTGATGACCAGCGAGTGGCTACCCTGGACTTGCCGTTTGGTTACCGGATCGATCTTGAACTGGCTGGCCGGAATCTCAGGATCGATGATCTGCTTGATGCAGACAACAATGTTCAACGACATGGCCGATTCCTCTGACCCTTGCCCCCCGACCTTCCCTTCGCTCGCCTGAGCGCGTCGAAGGCTCTCCCGAGGGGAGAAGGAATGGATGAAGAGTGGATCGGACTGGTCAACTCAATAATAGATGTTGTGCGATCACCAAACGCTGAATTTCTGACGTGCCCTCGTAGATCTCGGTGACGCGAGCATCCCGGAATAGGCGCTGGGCGGGGAAGTCGTAGATGTAGCCGTAGCCGCCATGGATCTGGAGCGCCTTCGTCGCCGCCCGGCTGGCCGTCTCTGAAGCGAACAGTTTCGCCATCGCGGATTCCTTCGTATGTCGCACCCCCCTGTCTTTCAACCAAGCCGCCCGATACGTCAACAACCTGGCGGCCTCGGTCTGATGCGCGATGTCGGCGATCATCCACTGGATCGCTTGGAATGACGCGATCGGCTTGTCGAAGGCCACCCGCTCCGTCGCGTAGCTCAGGGAGATGTCCAGCGCGGCCTGGGCGATTCCCACCGCCTGCGCCGCGATTCCGATCCGGCCCGAATCCAGAGTGGCCATGGCGATCTTGAATCCCTTCCCCACTTCGCCAACCAGATTGTCCGCCGGCACCCGGCAGTGTTCGAAAAGAAGCTGACAACAGCTTGTGCCTTTGATCCCCAGCTTCTTCTCCACCTTGGTGATGGTGAAGCCCGGCGTGCCTTTCTCCACGATAAAGGCACAGACCCCCTTCGAGCGGAGATGGCGATCAACTGTGGCGAAGACCAACACGATGTCGGCCTCCCGGGCGTTGGTAATGAAGTTCTTGGTTCCATTGAGAACGAAGGCGTCTCCGTCTCTCCTGGCCGTGGTTTGCTGGCCAGCCGCGTCCGACCCAGCACTTGGTTCGCTCAGCGCGAAGGCGCCCAGCATCTTTCCGCTGGCCAGCGGGCTCAGGTACTTCTGCTTTTGCGCCTCTGTGCCGAATTTGTAGAGGGGATCGGCTACCAGTGAATTGTTAACCGACATGATGACACTCGTAGAGGCGCAGGCCCTGGCGATCTCCTCGACGGCGATCGCGTAACAGACGTTGTCGCCCCCGGCCCCGCCATAATCTGCCGGGATCGCAACACCCATCAGACCCAGTTCGCCCATCTTCATGATCGTCCTGTTTGGGAAGATCCCTTCCTCATCCACCCGCTGGGCCAGGGGCGCCACTTCCTTGGCCGCGAAGTCGCGTACCATTTCCCGAAACAGGTGTTGCTCCTGGGTCAATTCGAACTTCATCCCCCTTCTCCAACTCGAAACTCGGAACCTGAAACCCGAAACGTGGCTTCCACTACCTCCCCTTGAAATTGGGCGGACGTTTCTCCAAGAAGGCGTTGACACCCTCGATCTTGTCCTCGGTGGCGAAGCAGAGCGCGAACAGTTTCCCTTCGTTCCCAATACCTCGTTCCAGATCGATGTCATACCCCTCTTCCACCGCCGCCTTGACTGCCCTCAGCGCGACTGCGCCCTTTGCCACGAGTTTTTCGGCGAGCCTCTTGACCTCGGGCATAAGCTGATCAGCCGGAACGACCTTATTCAGCAATCCCAGATTCCAGGCCTCCTGGGCCCCGATCATATCGCCGGTCATCAGCAGCTCCTTCGCTCGCTGTTTGCCGATCAGTCGCGACAGGCGCTGCGTTCCGCCGGCGCCCGCGATGATCCCCAGGTTGATCTCGGGCTGCCCGACCTTCGCCCGATCTGAGGCATAGACGATGTCGCAGGCCATCATCAGCTCGCAGCCGCCGCCAAGCGCATACCCGTTCACGGCGGCAACGACCGGCTTCGGCAACCGCTCGATCTCCAGGTATACTCTTTGCATCTGCTGGGTGAAGATCCAGGCATCGACCGGGCTCATCCCCTTAAACTCGGTGATGTCCGCGCCGGCGGCGAACGCCTTATCCCCTGCTCCGGTGATCACCACCACCCGGACCGTCGGGTCGTCCCGAACCTGGTGCACCGCCTGCCCAAGTTCCCTGACCATCGCCAAGTTCAGCGCGTTCAGGGCCTTCGGCCGATTCAACGTGATAGTCGCGATCCCGCCCTCAGTCTGCAGCTCGATCGTTTCGAAGCCCATGACCACCTCCGATTCCGTTTAAGAGAATGCCGACCACCCCATCGGACACGGTAGCGAGATCGTACTTTTTCAGGTTCCAGCGCTTCAGCGGCCATACCGCGCACAGGAAAAGGATCATAATCGCGGCCAGGTTCGGGTCTTCAGCCACGAAATGACCCTTCCGATTTCCCCTCTCGATGATCGCTTGGAACATCGAGACGTACTGACGGTCCACTCCAAACAGTTGTTGGAGGGCCTCCTTTCTCAGCGTGTGCGACTCCTGGTACAGAACGAGGATCAGGTCATGGTAGTCGTCGTATAGTGTGAGCGTGGCTTCGATGCCCGCCCGGAGCTGAGCGGTAGGGTCGCCGCTCTCGACGATCGTCTCGGACATCTTCACCTGGAATAGATTGAGGATGCGGCGATAGACCAGAAGGAGGATGTCTTCCTTGCTCTTGATGTAGGTGTAGAGAGCTCCGACGGAGAGGTGGGCGGCCTGCGCGATCTCGCGGACGCTGGTCAGGTGATACCCCTTGCGGGCGAAGAGGTGAAGGGCGGCGTCGCAAATCTGCACATGCCGTCGCTCGATGAGCGCGCGATCTTTCACCACAGTTTCGATCTGCCTCACGGCTGCTGGCAAGGCATGACTCCGCTGACTGAACGCTCGTTCAGGATGGGGCAATCATAGGGAACACCCGAGATGGTTGTCAAACGATTTTCATGTTGAGGTCAGCCTCGGTCCAGGTAAGCTTTAAGGTGGGCTTCGTACCGCTTTCAATCGAGGTCAATGCGGTGTGGAAAGACCCTCTTGCCATGAAGACCTCCACTGATCCTTTTTTTTCGAGGTGCTTAGTTCCTTCTTGTGGTAAGATATTTGTGTGGGAACATTGGCCGTAAAGGTCACAGTGCTTAATCCGCTTGATCCTGCCAGGTCTGCAACGATTGAATGCCTTGTGGACACTGGAGCAGCGTACAGCCAACTCCCCGCGGATGTTCTTGATTCTCTGGGAATCACGCATTTTGATGAGCGGCCCGCCATCTATGCGGATGGCCGACGAGGCCTGTGTCGCGTCGGCCGGGCTGAGTTTAACTATAATGGCCGCCAAACGCCTGCCCTCATCGTCTTCGGGGAAGACGGAGCCCCAGCATTGCTGGGTGCGATGACCCTTGAAGGCCTGGGCCTTGGTGTCGATCCGATCGGAAAGCGACTGATCCCAATCGAGATCCCCATGGCCGGGTTTTACCGCGTCTACGCCTGCCAAATAATCTAGGCTCCTATTGCAGATCACGCCGCCGTACACTCGTTCGCCAGCGCGCAATTTCCGAGCTGCGGGATCCTAAGTTGAACTTCGGTTAGGAGATAGGCTTTCCTTTTAAGGGAACTCGAGACCTGCGCCACCATTGCAACCCCTGAGCCCAATCGTATATTATATTCTGGGCTCTTTCAAGAATTCAGGTTGCCTAGTTGGTTGGATGTGTGTAGACAGGAGGCGGGATGATTGAAGCGGAAAAGCTGACGAAGTACTTTCAGAAGGTCGCAGCGATCGAGGATGTGTCCTTCACCGTCGAGAAAGGGGAGATCGTCGGATTCCTGGGGCCGAACGGCGCCGGCAAGACCACGACCATGCGGATCTTGACCGGCTTCCTGCCGCCAAGCAGTGGGACGGCCCGCGTAGCCGGCTACGATATCCTGACCGACTCCCTCCAGGTTCGGCGACGGATCGGCTACCTCCCGGAGAACGTGCCGCTCTACACCGACATGAAGGTGGCCGGCTACCTGGATTTCGTAGCCGAGGTCAAAGGGATGGAGCGTCGGGAGCGGCGGCGCAAGATCGGCGAGATCATGGAGAAGTGCCGGATCGTCGAGGTGCAGCGGATGCTGATCGGCGCCCTCTCCCGCGGCTATCGGCAGCGGGTCGGGATTGCCCAAGCGCTGCTGAACGACCCCGAGGTGCTTATTCTCGATGAGCCGACCGTCGGGCTCGACCCGAAACAGATCATCGAGATCAGACAACTCATCAAGGAGCTGTCCGGCCAGAGCACCATTATCCTCTCGACCCACATCCTTCCCGAAGCCAGCATGATCTGCCAGCGTGTCATCATCATCAATGATGGACACATCATCGCAGTCGATACGCCTGAAAACCTGACGGCCAGGCTTCAGAGCTCGGCCAAACTGCTTGTCACGGTGGACGGGCCGGCCGACCAGATTGGGGCGGCCCTGATCCAGATCCCTGGGGTGCTGAGTGCCGAAGCGAAGGATCGGGCCCGCGATGCCGTGGTGAGCTTCGTCGTGGAATCGGAGCGGAGTCGGGACCTGCGCCGGGAGGTGTCACGCATGATCGTCGAGCGGGGGTGGGGGCTGTTGGAGTTCCGTCCGGCCGACATGACGCTGGAGGAGATCTTCATCCGTCTGGTGACGAAAGAGGAGCAGGAGGTGCGGGAATGAACGTCCTGGCGATGTTCAAGAAAGAGCTACGATCCTACTTTGCTTCACCGATCGCCTACGTGGTCCTCATCATGTTCGCGCTCCTGTCCGGCTACTTCTTCTACAGTCTCCTCACCTTCTTCTCCTTGAACAGCCTGCAAGCCTCCTTCAACCCCGCCTTTGCGCAGGGACTGAACGCCTCCGAGTGGATCGTGCGGCCCCTGCTGCGCAATATCGCCGTGACGATGCTCCTCCTGATGCCGGCGGCCACCATGCGCCTCTTTTCAGAAGAGAAAAAGAGCGGGACGATCGAGCTCCTCTTCTCGTACCCGATCCGCGACTGGGAACTGCTGCTCGGAAAGTTCCTGGCGGCCCTCGCGCTCTATGCCGTGATGCTTGGGATCAGCCTGTTGGACGTCGGAATGTTGCACTTCTTCGCCCGGCTTGAGTGGGGAGCCATTCTGAGCGGCTATCTTGGCCTGTTGCTGCTCGGGATGGCGTTTTTGGGCGTGGGCGTCCTCGCGTCTTCGCTGACGGAGAATCAGATCGTCGCGGCGGTGAGTGCGTTCGGCGTCCTCCTCCTGCTCTGGGTGATCGGTTGGTCCACGGAGGCGGCGGGCCCGACCTTGGGTCCGATTCTCTCGCACCTCTCGATCATTAACCATTACGATAACTTCGCGAAGGGGACGATCGAAAGCAAGGACGTGATCTTCTACCTGAACTTCACGATCCTGTGCCTCTTCTTAACGCTCCGCGCCCTTGAATCGAAGCGGTGGAGGGGATAACCATGCGACATCTTGCTCGCTTCGCCGCACCGATCGGCCTCCTGCTCATTGTGTCTGGCGGGATCGCCTACAATATCCGCCCCGACCTGAAAGCCTGGATCGGAGGCATCCCCTTGCTTGGGGCGGTGCTGGTCCTCGTCAGTCTGTACCGATCCTTCGGCGACATCAAGGCCTGGCTCAATCGCCGCTCCACGATGGCCGGGTTGAACGTCGCCCTGATGACGATCCTCCTGCTGGGGATCATCAGTCTGGTGGAGGCGATCTCCGCCAAACACAACACACGGTTGGATCTGACCGAGGGGAAGCGCTACACCCTCTCCGATCAGACCAAGAAGCTTGTCAGGGGCCTTGCCAAGGAGGTGCAAGTCACAGCCTTCCATCGCTTGGATCAGCCAGATCGCCGGGCGGCCGAAGACCTGCTCCGTCAGTATGCCGACCTCTCAACGAAGTTCCGCTTCGAGATGGTCGATCCTGACAGGAATCCCGGCCGGGCCAAGCGGTACGGAATCACCACCTATGGCACGACGGTCCTCGAAACGAAAGACAAAGAGGAGAAGATCACCGAGGTTGACGAGGAGCACCTGACGAATGGGTTGGTCAAGTTGCTCCGTGAAGGGAAGCGAACGATCTATTTCCTGAAAGGGCATGGTGAGAGCGAGTTGGACGATGGGTCGCGGAACGGCTACCGGCAGGCAAAGGAGGCCCTGGAGAAGGGCAACTATCAGGTCAAGGAGCTGCTGCTGCTCCGCGAACCACAGGTCCCAGAGGACGCCGCAGTCCTCGTGATCAGCGGGCCAAAGCGCGACTTGGTCGAATCGGAGTTGAAGGCCCTGCAGGCATTTGTCGAGCGGGGCGGGAAGCTGCTCGTCCAGCTCGATCCCTTTTCGGCGCCAAGCCTGAAAGAGTTTCTGGGCCGGTACGGGATCATGGTTGGCGATGACGTCATTGTCGATCAGTATAGCCGTGTCTTGGGCGGCGACTACCTGATGCCTGTAGTGTCGAAGTATTACTCCCACCCGATCACGCGAGATTTCACCCTGGCCTCGCTCTTCCCCTTCGCTCGCTCCGTTGACCCGGCCGAGAAGTCCCCGCAGGGCGTCACTGTCCAAAAACTCGGGGAGACTGGGCCAGGAAGCTGGGCCGAAACCGACAGAGGAGAACTGAATCGCGGACGGCTGACCTTTGACAAGGGGAAGGATCGGCAGGGGCCGGTTCCGGTGGGGGTCGTCGCGACCATCGACGTGAAGAAGTCAACAGAGGCCTCGACAGAAGAGAAGAAGAACACCGAGAAGGAAAAAGAAGCCGAAAAGCGACCGGCGACCAAGCCCGCAAGGTTGGTGGTGTACGGCAACTCCGTGTTCGCCAGCAATAACTTCCTGAGCTTCTCCGGGAACCGGGATCTCTTCCTCAACAGCGTCAGTTGGCTGGCCGAAGAGGAAGACCAGATCTCGATCCGGCCGAGGGAGGCGAAAAGCACCCCGATCTTCCTGACCGCCATGCAAGGGCGACTGGCCTTCTGGCTGCCGGTCGTCGTGGTGCCGGCCCTGCTCCTGGTTTCTGGAACCTCGGTGGTCCTGCGCCGGAGGCGGTCGCGATGAGGTGGCGCTCCCTCGGCGTCCTTGCCCTGCTCCTCGCAGTTGCCGCGGGGGCCTATTACGCGCTAGAGGCGAAGGGGAAGAAATCCGAGGACGCCAAGCAACTGTTTCAGGCAGACGAGAAAGATATCGAGAAGATCTCCATCAAAAGAGGCGAGGAGCACATCGTGATGACGCGAGAAGGCACTGGGTGGCGCTTGACCGAACCGGTCCAGGCGAAGGCGGAGACGTCGGAGATCACGTCGCTGCTTCAGACCCTTCTCAGTGCCAAGGAAGAACGAACCATCGATGAGCAGCCGAAGAGTTTGGGTGAGTACGGGCTGGAACACCCAACCATCCAGATCACGGTGGGTTTCAAGAGTGCCAAGCCGCCTCTCGTCCTCCTGGTGGGCGACAAGAATCCAAACGGTTTCTCTGCCTATGCGAAACGCGGCGACCAGTTGGCGGTTTTCCTGGTTGCCGACACCGTGAGAACTCGACTGGATCGGAAGGCGTCAGATTTCCGCGACAAGAGGTTGCTCGTGCTGGAGCCGGACAAGGTCAAGCAGGTGGACCTGGTCAGCGCAGGCCGGTCGATCAGCCTGAGCAACGCGGGCGCCGAGAAGTGGGAGTTGACCCAGCCGATCAAGGCCAAGGCGGATGCCGCGGCGGTCAGGCAGCTCTTGTGGAGTATCAAGGACGCGCGCGTCCGAGAGTTCCTCGCTTCCGGGACCGACGCAAAGCGCCGCTACGGCCTCGACCATCCCGATCTGACTATTGCCGTGAAGGAAGGCGACGCCTCGAAACGGCTTCTGCTCAAGAAGGCCCCGGAACCGAACGTGGGGCTGTACGCCATGGCCGACCCCGGTGAGGGGATCGTGACCACGGAGTCCCGTCTCCTGACCGATCTCTCCAAGTCGCCGCTCGACCTCCGAAATCGGAGCCTGTTGCGCTTTGAGACCACAGATGTAAAGGGGGTCCAACTTCGCCGGGCAGGTCAGTCGCTCACGTTGACCAAGGAGAAAGATGTCTGGAAGGTCACTGCGCCAATCCAGGCCGATGCTCAGGCAGGGAAAGTATACGAGTCCCTGTACTCGTTGAAGGAGCTCCGGTATACCGACCTCGTCACGGAGAAAGCAACCGACCTCGGCCGGTATGGTCTGAAGACGCCTCAGGCGGAGGTGGAGCTGAATATGAACGACGGTTCGCGCCTCCCTGTCTTGCGCATCGGGACATCGGAAAAGGAGCGCTTGTACGCCAAGCTCTCGACTGACCCCGCCGTGTACGCGATCGATCCGAAATTTCTCGACCGCCTCCCGAAGGATCCAGATGTGCTGAAGCAGCAGACCACATCCACGCCCGGCAAATAGGAGGCGCTAGCATAGGGATTCCGCATAACAATCCAGTTTCATGTCATTGCGAGGCTGACGCACCGTCAGCCGTAGGGGCGCTGCTTGCTG
>JACQEV010000174.1 GCA_016200385.1 Candidatus Methylomirabilota bacterium | reverse complement strand
GGTGACGCCGGTGTGGTACTCGAAGGCTCTGGCCTCGCCGAGATCGATGATCACGCGATCGGCGAGACCGTAGTTCTCCAGGATCCCATAGACCTGGGTGAGGTTGGCCAGGGCCTCCTGCGAGCGCTGATTTCGTGCGTGCCGCACTGCACGGGCCAGGATCTCTTTGCCGCCATACAGGGTCGGGAGATCGAGGACGGCCTGCTTGGATTCCTGGTCCGCATCCAGCTCTCGCAGGAGCAGTTCCAGCTCGAAGGCATCTTTCCTGCCGATCGCGGAGACCAATTGTCGGCGGACCTCGGCGCCCACCTGCAGGGCATCGACCAGCCCCCGCACGTACCCGACTTGGCCGACATCGATCTGAAAGCGCTGCAGCCCGAGGGCCTGGCAACTTTCCACTGCCATGGCCACCATCTCGGCATCCGCCTCTGGCCGCTCCAGGCCGATCAGCTCCACGCCGAGCTGGACGAACTCGCGCTGCCGACCGGCCTGAGGGGCCTCGTACCGGAAGATGTTCGTCGAGTAGGAGAGACGCAACGGAAGGGGTCGGTGGCGGAGGGTTGTTGCGACGAGGCGCGCCACCTGCGGGGTGGGGTCGTAGCGCAGGGCAAGCAGGCGGCCGGTCTGCCGGTCAACGAACTTGAAGATCTTCTCGCCGCCCGCTTCTCCAGAGTCTCCAGAGAAGACCTCAAGGTATTCGAAGGTCGGGGTGATCACCTCCTGGAACCCCCACCGTTCGAAAACCGAAAGGATCCGGCGCTCGGCCCAGCGGCGAAGTGCCGCCTCCTCGGGCGGGAAGACCCGGACCCCTTTGGGGATGGCGGTTCTGGAATAATAGTCGCGCTCGCTCATGAGCAATCACCGATCAGTCATCAACGCCACCGTAGGGGCGCTGCTCGCTGCGCCCGCTTTGGGCAGGGCAAGCCCTGCCCCTACGCTGACCGCTAATGGCTGAACGCGTATTTCCTTCTCAGGCCTTCACGAGTTTGACGAAGACGATGTTCGGGAGGCGCCGGATCTCCTCTAAGACGTGGGCAGGAATAGGCGTATCCACGTTGACCACCGACACGGCCCGGCCACCCGGCCGCTCCCGCCCCAGTGACATTCCGGCGATGTTGACCTGATGTTTCCCGAGAAGGGTGCCGATGGTCCCGATGACCCCCGGCACGTCCAGATTTGAGAAGATCAAGAGGTACCCTTCAGGGATGGCTTCCAGGCGGAATTCGTCGATCCGGATGACCCTCGGCTCCCGACGGCTAAAGAGGGTTCCGGCGACCTCACTGGTGCCGCGGTCGCTCCTGACCGCCACGGTGATGAGGCTCGTGTAGTCGGCCTCCTCCAGCACCTTGCTCTCAATGACCCGGATGCTGCGGCCTTTCGCCAGGGCCAGCGCATTGACATAGTTGACCGCGTCCTCCATGAATGGGTCGAGTGCTCCCTTCACGACGGCAGCGGTCAAGGGCGCGGGGTCGTACCCGGCGATCTCGCCGCGATAGTCGATCCGCACCTCGTGCATCCGTCCCTCGGCGAGCTGAGAGGCCAGGCGACCCAATTTCTCGGACAGGGTCAGGTACGGCTGGAGCACCTTGTACAGCTCCGGGTCCATGGATGGGGCATTCACGGCGTTCCTGATGATCCCCTTCTGGAGGTAATCGACGATCTGCTGAGCGATCTCGACCGCGACGTTCTCTTGCGCCTCCTCGCTCGACGCGCCGAGGTGCGGCGTGCAGATGAAGTTGGGAAGCTCGAAGAGAGGCGAGTTGGTGATCGGTTCCTGTTCAAAGACGTCCAGGGCGGCACCCGCGACCTTGCGAGACTTCAGCGCTTCGTACAGGGCCGCCTCGTCGACGATTCCGCCACGTGCGCAGTTGACGATGCGGACCCCGGTCCTCATCTGGGCGATGGCCTTGCCATCGATGAGATGGTGAGTCTCAGGAGTGAGAGGGGTATGGATGGTGATGAAATCCGCGCGGCGGAACAGATCGGGGAGCTCCACCAGCTCGACCCCCAGGGCTGCCGCCGCCTCCTCGGAGATGAAGGGGTCATAGGCGATGACGCGCATGGCGAAGCCCTTGCCGCGTCGGGCGACCTCGCCTCCGATCCGGCCCAGGCCGATCACCCCGAGGGTCTTGCCCGCCACCTCCACGCTCACGAAGGCCTTCTTTTCCCACCGGCCGCCCTTCATCGAGGCGGTCGCCTGAGGGACATTCTTGGTAAGGGCCAGAAGAAGCGAAAAGGTGTGTTCGGCGGTCGTCAAGGTATTGCCGCTCGGGGCGTTCATGACCAGGACCCCCCGAGCTGTCGCCGCCTCCACGTCCACATTGTCCACGCCGACGCCAGCGCGACCGACCACCTTGAGGCGGCGGGTAGCCTGCAGGACGGGCGCGGTCACCTTCGTGGCGCTCCGTACGATGAGGCCATCGTAGTTGTCGATGCAGGCCAGGAGATCGTCGGTGCCCAGCCGCTCCCGCACATCGACCTCGAACTTCTCGGTTTGACGCAGGACCTCGACGCCTCTTGGCGAGAGGCCATCGGTCACAAGGATTCGCATTCGTCTCCCTCGACTGAAATCGCCCGTGTCGGTGATGACAAGAGGCAACGCGCCGGAAGAGCGCTTAACCCGCCCGGCTCAGAACTTCCTGAACTGCCCGCACGCCCTCCCCCAGCTTGCACGGATAGCCAAGGTCGTTCAGGGTCCGTTCGAGGGCCGAGAGGCAGACGACGACATCGGACTCATCGGCGTATCCCAGGTGGGCCAGGCGAAAGATCTTCCCCTTGACCTTGGTTTGCCCGCCCGAGATGGTGATTCCGTGGGCCGTCCGGAGTGTCTTGACAATGGCACTTGCCTCGATACCTGGCGGGACCGTGACGGCAGTGAGCGCGGGGGTGGGCCGCTCGGCGAACAGTTCGAGCCCGAGCGCAGTGACGCCGGCGCGGGTCGCGCGGGCGAGCCGGTCGTGCCGGGCAAAGACCGCCGGAAGTCCCTCCGCCCTGATGGCGGCAAGGGACTCGTGGAGCGCCACGACCAACGAGACCGCCGGCGTGAAGGCGTTCTGGTTCTTCTCCAGGCTCTTTCGCTCTGCCTTGAAATTGAAATAGAATTTGGGGAGTCGGGACCGTTCCACAACGGTCCAGGCCTTGTCGGAGACCCCACAGAAGGCGAGGCCGGGCGGGATCATGAGTGATTTTTGGGAGCCGCCCACGACGACGTCCACCTCCCAGGCATCCATCGGCAGGTCCACAACCCCCAGGCTTGTGATGGCATCAACAATCAGGATGGCGGGCGTCGCTCGGACGATCCGTGCGATCGCCTCAACGTCATGAAGGACGCCGGTCGAGCTCTCACTGTGGGTGGCGAAGACCGCCTTGATGCTGGGATCGGCCTTCAATGCCGCCGCCACGAGGTGAGGCTCCACGGCTCGTCCCCACTCAACATCGATGTAGCGCGGCTGGATGCCGTAGGCCTCGCAGATCTCTCCCCACCGCTCGCCGAACTTGCCGCTGCGGATCACCAGGGCTCGGTCGCCCGGGGAGAGGGTGTTGACCACCGCGCCTTCCATCCCTCCAGTGCCCGATGAGGTGAATAGCAGCACCTCGTTCTTCGTCTGGAAAAGGATCTTAAGCCCCTCTCGAACCCGAGCCAGGAGCGCTTCATACTCCGGGCCGCGGTGATAGATGATCGGCCTGGCCATCGCCAGAAGCGCTTCCGGCAACACCTGAGTCGGGCCAGGAGCCAATAGATGTCTCTTTTTCATGGGCGTGTCTCGCTTTCGTCGAGGATCTTGGATGGCCCTTACAATCCGCGCCGACTATAGCGAAAACGGCGCGAGACTGTCAAGGTGAAACGCGGCCGATCACGGCGTGAATATGGTCATCGGGAGGCTGATAACGTCAGCCGTAGGGGCGCTGCTTGCTGCGCCCCCAGAGGGCAGGGCACGTCCTGCCCCTACGAACCGGCTTCCATTAACGACGGTGAGATTGCCATGCTCCCTTCGGTCGCTCGCAATGACGACGCTGGGGAATCAAAAAAGGTTCGCCTTAGTGCGAGGGGAGGAGCCGGCCAAAGAGATAGCCGATCGCGGCTGCGGCGGTGGCGATGATCAGGAACTCAAGCCCCGAGCGCCACCAGCTCTTCTTGGCCACCACGGCCTTGGCCGCGCCGATCCCGAAGAGGGCGGCGCCGGAAAGGATGAAGGCGGCCCAGAGAGCCGTGTATTGCGTGAAGATCATGTAGGGCAGGAGAGGGATCGCCGCGCCCAAAGCGAACCAGATTCCGATGACGAGGGCCGATGCAACTGGAGCTTGGGGGTTCACGCTTCCTAGTCCGAGGACCTTTTCTTGGAAGGTCTTCAGCAGGCTCTCCTCCTCGTCGTGGAACAGCTTCACGATCCGGTAGGCCTTCTCACGGCTGAGCCCTTCTTGGGTCATTGCCTGGAGCAGCTCCTCGCTTGCAAGATACGGCTCCCTCACGAACCGTTGTCGTTCTTCCTCGATCTCGCGCTGGTAGACCTCGACCTCGGCCTTGCCGGACAGGTAGGCCCCTGCCGCCATCGACATGGCTCCGGCGAACATCTCCACCAGCCCGGCCAGCAGAACCAGCCGGTTGTCGGTGGTGGCGCTGTGAAGTCCGGCGACGAAGCCCACGGTGGAGATCAGGCCGTCCTGCACGCCGAAGACCGCCTCCCGGATCCGCCCTTTCCGCTCGATCGCCTCTTTTTTCTCCGTAACTTCCGCCACAGTGTCTCCCGCCTACAGTCCTTGCAGAGTCGCCTCACCGGGTGTCCAGCCGGCCGGGCAGTGTCGGCCAGTCTGCAGGGCCTTCAGCACGCGTAGTGTCTCTTCGATGCTCCGCCCCACGTTCCTGTGGCTGGCCAGTGAATACTGGATGACGCCATCCGGATCGATCACGAAGGTGGCCCGGAGGGCTCGACCTTCTCGCTCGTCCAAGGCTCCGTACGCCCCACAGACGGCTTTGTCCTGATCGCTCAGTAGCGGATAGTCGATCCCTCCCAGCTCATTGGCCCACGCCATGTGAGTGTCAGGTGGATCGACGCTCACGCCGAACACCTCGCAGCCGCAGGCCCTGAAATCCGCGTGGAGCTTCTGGAACCCCGTCACCTCGGTGGGGCAAATAAAGGAGAAGTCGGCCGGATAGAAAAAGAGCACCACCCACCGGCCACGGGAATCTCGTAGCCGGTACCGCCCGACCTTTCCCTTGCAGACCCCGGTCAGGCCCAACTCCGGTGCTGCCATTCCGATGGAGAGCATCTGCTACTCGCTTTCTCGCCCTGCACCTCGCAGGGTGCGCTCATACCTACCACACTCTCGATCCAGGATCAATTCTGTTTCGCGGGTCCGCGCAGTGAAGGGTGGAGTCGGGGAGAATCAGGCCAGGTGGCGGGCGACGCTTCTGATCAGGGCATCGATCTGGAGTGGGCCTAGGCCGAGCTGCGTGGCGAGGGACTCCGCCGTGGGTGC
>JACQEV010000179.1 GCA_016200385.1 Candidatus Methylomirabilota bacterium | reverse complement strand
TTCGTGTTCGGCGTTATGGCAGAGCGGTTAGGCTACCCGGCAATCTTCCTGACCGCGTCCGGAATTGTCTTGGTCACCCTTGTTGCGTTCCACCGGTTTGGCAGGCCAACCGAAGCTGCGATCGAAGAGGACTCTTAGTGCTGTTCCACCTTGATGCGCCGAATGCGAGCGGCGTCCCTTATGGCAGTGGTCGTGATCGCGCGGAACGGCAATGTCGCCATAAACAAAAGCGCTTGCCCCTCCGTAATCCTTTTGGTAGCCTCGCCCTAGCACGGACTCGCAGTTCACAGTAGGCGACGGGGTTCATAGTTCAGAGTTCATGGTGAGCCGCGATCTCACATGCCTGTTTATTCTATGAACTCTGAACGCTTTCAGGGCTACTATGAAGCCTCTTTGCTTCTATGAACAGCCAACCGTAAACTGTTAACCTCTGGAGACGCGATGTTTGGCTTCAAGATCAGCCCGTTGCATCCCCCCGTTGTTCATTTCGTCGTGGGCTTTGCAGTGGCCAGCGTTCTGTTCGAATTTGTCGGGCTCGTCTTTAGGCGTCAGGCGTTGCGGCGAACCGGGTTTCATCTTCTGATCTTGGCGGGGGTTGTCATGGGACTTGCCATCTGGGCTGGTTTAGAGGATGCCGAAGGGATCAGCCTAACCGATAAAACCGGCCGCATGATCGTCCAGCACCGGAATCTTGCTTTCTTTACCGCTGGAAGTTATGGGCTCTTCCTGCTGCTGCAAATTGTCGAGCGATGGAAATATCGCATGCAAGCAGTCCCAACTGGGTTGCGGATTCTCTCGATACTCGCGGCCCTGGCCGGGCTGATCCTGGTCGGCGTCACTGGCTGGTACGGTGGCGAGCTCGTGTTTCGTCAGGGCGTCAACGTCGGTTAGACCGGCCTCGCAAGGGCAGCCGGTGTTGACCATCTGTAAAAGGTCATGAATTCCCTCGACATCTTTCCTCGACTCCTCCATAGCAACCGGCTGAGAACACCGTGAGGGCTGTGGGCTAGCACGCGATGAATTACCTTGTCTGGGAGATTCCGCAGATCGGTGGAGGAATGCTGATCGGGATCATCTCGATCCTGCACGTATTCGTCTCTCACTTCGCCATCGGCGGCGGCCTGTATCTGGTGCTGGCAGAGCGGAAGGCGTACCGCGAGAACGATCCCGCCGCCCTCGAGTACGTCAAGTCTCACTCTTTCTTTTTCGTCCTGGTGGTCCTGGTCTTCGGAGCGGTCAGCGGGGTAGGGATCTGGTGGAGCATCGGCCTTGTCAGCCCCGCGGCCACCTCAACCCTGCTTCACGTCTTTGTCTGGGCCTGGGCGATCGAATGGGTCTTCTTCGCCGTCGAGATTGTCGCCGCGTTTGTCTATTACTATGGCTGGGACCGCCTGGACCGACACACCCATCTGATCGTCGGCTGGATCTATTTTATTGCCGCCTGGCTCAGTCTGTTCATGATCAACGGCATTCTCACCTTCATGCTCACGCCTGGGCGCTGGCTCATGACCCGTGAGTTCTGGCACGCCTTCTGGAATCCAACAGCGATCCCCTCCCTCATCATCCGGACGATGGCCTGTCTCGCTCTGGCCGGCCTCTACGGTTTGGTCACCGCCGGAGCGATCCCCGAGCGGAAGCTGAAAGCGAAGATGGTTCGGTTTGCTGCGACGTGGCTCTTGCCGGCTTCACTGGTCCTTCCGCTAGCCGGCGCCTGGTATATCTCGCAGATCCCGCCGCTAGCTCGGGAAATCTCGATGGGCGATTCGCCGGCCGTCACGATCTTCGCCGGCCTGTCGATCGCGCTGTCGGCGGTCCTATTCGTCTTCACGTTCTTCGGACCGTACCAGCGGCCACAACACTTCACTCTCCCGTTTGCCTTCATGCTGGCATTGGTCGGGCTATCGGTCACCGGCGTGACGGAGTGGGTGCGCGAGGCGGTACGCAAGCCGTACGTCATCTACGGGTACATGTACAGTAACGGCATCACCAGGCGGGATCAGGAGATCATCGAGCACGACGGCGCCCTTCAAGCGGCCAAGTGGGTGACCACCAGGGAGGTGAGAGAGGATAATCGCCTGGAGGTGGGTCGGAACCTGTATGAGATCCAGTGCGCCAGTTGCCACACGATCAACGGGTTCAACGGGATGCGGTTTGCCGTGAAAGGATGGCGGGAGGAGTTCATCGACTTTCAGCTTCAGCACCTGAGCGAGCTGAAAGGATTCATGCCGCCGTTTATGGGGACCGACGCTGAACGCCGGGCCCTGGCGGCCTGGTTGGCCGACCTAAACCCCAAGGTCCCGCCGATCACCGAACCGTTGGCTCAGCGGACAGTGCCGCCGATCGCCGTGGCGATGGGTGGTGCACAGACGGCAGATCAGTGAACCCACTTATTCCTAGCCCTGACCCGATCCCGCTCCCGGCGCCGGCCTGGCTGCTGGAGGGGCTCCTGGTATTCACCCTGTTCCTCCACCTGTTGCCGATGAGCCTGTTGATGGGGGGCGGGAGCTTGACGGTGATTTCAGAATTCCTCGGTCGCCGCGATGACCGGCATCGGAGACTGGCCCAGGCAACGGCCCGCCTGCTGCCGGTGGTTGTGGCGTTCACCATTACCCTGGGGATCGCGCCGCTCCTGTTCCTCCAGGTAGTCTTTGGCCCGCTCTTCTTTAGCTCTTCGATCCTGATGGCCTGGCCGTGGCTGTCCATCGTCGGGATGATGTTAGTCGGCTATTACGGCTACTACTGGCACTCGTTCCAGTTCGAGAGGCTCGGCCGACGGGCCGTTTGGGTCACGTTGGCCAGCGCCGCCCTTTTCATCATCATCGGCCTTCTCTTCACCAGCAACATGGTCCTGATGCTGACCCCGGCTCGATGGGGGGCGCTTTACAAGGCGGGGCGCTCTGGGATGCAGTTGGGCCTCGCTGAGCCGACGGTTCTTCCCAGGTTCCTGCATATGTTTGTGGCCTCTCTTGCTCTGTCCGGCTTGGGGATCGCCATCTTGGGAGCGGTAAAGGCGAGAGCTGACACCGCCTTCGGGACATGGGTCAGGCAATACGGGCTGCGCTGGTTTGTTGCCGCCACATGGCTTCAGTTCGCTGTCGGCTTCTGGTTTCTCGCGTCGCTCCCAGCCTCGATTCGGAGCCTCTTCCTCGGCGGGGGAACTGTCGAAACGGGATTGCTGATTGTTGCTCTGAGCCTGGCGGTCATCTCGCTCTTGACGATTCAACGCTGGCTTGCCTTTGGAACTACCGCGATCCTCGGCACGGTCGCTCTGATGGTCGTTATTCGGGACCGCCTGCGCGCTGCCTATCTGGCCTCCGAGTTCGATCCCGCGAAGCTCGCCATCCAACCTCAGATGGCTATCTTTGCGCTATTCGTGCTAATCTTGCTCTGCGGCATCGCCGCCATCGCCTGGATGGTGTGGAAGTTCGCCCTGGCTAATGTCCCAAGGACTCAACAGTAAATTATTCGGGTCTCGTGGAGGGTTTGACTTTTCCTCTCTTCTCCCTATTGGTGGATTGGATTTAGGCAAGCGAATAAGTGAGCATAGGCTCACGGACTTGGATTGTTCGGCGCGGCAAATGAAGCATTGTCAGCTTGTGAAACCATTCCGAAGAGGCATTGTTTTAAGAGGCTGAGCTCTTCAGAACCCAAATTGAATGAAAGGAGATGGACATGGCTAAGAAGAAGATCCTGATGATCGTGGGGGATTACGTTGAGGACTACGAGGCGATGGTGCCATTCCAGATGTTGACGATGGTGGGCCACACGGTTCACGCGGTCTGCCCGGGGAAGAAGGCCGGGGAAAGTGTGCGGACAGCCATCCACGACTTCGAGGGGGACCAGACCTACAGCGAGAAGCGGGGCCACAATTTCGCTCTCAACGCCAACTTTGAAGAAATCAAGCCCGAAGCCTATGACGCGTTGGTCATTCCTGGAGGACGCGCGCCGGAATATCTTCGCTTGAACGAGAAGGTGTTGGACTTCGTCCGCCATTTTGCGAAGGCCAACAAACCCATTGCCTCTCTCTGTCATGGCCCGCAAGTGTTGGTGGCGGCTGGCGTCATAGAGGGCAAGCGCTGCACGGCCTATCCGGCCGTCAAGCCCGAGGTGATCCGGGCAGGTGCCAAGTGGGGGGAGGTTAACGAAACCTACTCCAATGCGTATGCGGACGGGAACCTCGTTACAGCGGCAGCGTGGCCGGGGCATCCCGAGTGGATACGCAAGTTCCTGGACGTGCTAGGCACGAAGATCGAGCCGTAAAAGGGAGGGCCTGTGCTGCCGAAGCCGTCTCCTTCGATACGCTCAGGATGATCTGCCGCGGCACTGAAGAACCTGGCGTGCTCGAAGAGGGCGCAGCAAGCAGCACCCCTACAAAAGCGAGATTCCTTGGCTTCCAGGAGTCACTGGGAATGACCCCGTAGAGTGGAGTGGCTAGGTTCCAGCAAGTCGCCCGCCATGACCATCCCATGGCAGTTATGGCGTTCGTCTCCGTTGTCGCCGGGTAGGAGGCAGAAAGCTTTATGGACGACCAAGAGGTGGGAATGAAGCCGGCAAAAAGGATTGCCCTCATCGCTCACGACAATAGGAAACAAGATCTACTGGAATGGGCAGGCTTTAATCGGGACCTCCTGGCTCAGCACGAGCTGTATGCCACAGGAACAACGGGCAAGCTGCTGGAGGAGGAGCTCGATCTCAAGATCATCAAGCTCCAAAGCGGGGCGTTGGGCGGTGACCAGCAAATCGGAGCGAAGATCGCACAGGGGGAGATCGATTTCTTGATCTTTTTCTGGGACCCCCTCAAACCGATGCCCCATGATCCTGATGTGAAAGCCCTCCTGCGGGTCGCTGTAGTCTGGAACATTCCAGTCGCCTGCAACCGCGCGTCCGCTGATCTCATGATCTCATCGCCGTTGATGTCCGGAGAATACCAGCGTTTCCTTCCCGATTATCGGAGTCAAGGTGAACAGTTGGAGGGAGACCCCGTCCCTTGACAGTGAATGGATGATTTCCCGCCGCTCCATTCCCATTGCTTCAGCGTATTTGCCAGCCCCGTATTCCCTCAAGCTGGAGCTTCAGCTCGAAGAGGTCGTTGTCCGCCCCCAAATCCCCCCGCGAGAGGGTCCCGCTCCGCGACTCGGGGCTGCGTGAGCAACTCGTGGTCATCGTGGTGGCGATCAGGCGGGTCTCTGACGAGAGGATCGAGGGGGGATCGCCTGGTCGCACTGGGAGAGCCCATGCGGCTGAAGGAATTGGAACGGAAAGTGGGGTTGGCTCAGTGACTCGGTTTACAATGAGGACGGCCCC
>JACQEV010000201.1 GCA_016200385.1 Candidatus Methylomirabilota bacterium | reverse complement strand
CCAAGGCGCACGCGCTCGGCACGCGAAAGTGACCGCAGTTCCAGCATCGCCGGAACCTTTCGGTCGGGCGGTAGTTCACCTCCCCCTGGCGTCGCTTGGCCTCCTCCTGCTCAGGCGTTGACATAGAGAAACCCGATGGGAGGGATCACGTGCCTCGCCGTGTCTTGGCAAATCAGGTCGCCAGGTCTCATCGATGGGGGACTAGACGTACCCGCGCTCACGGGCAACCAAGTCCAGGGGAGTGGCGGCCATGGTTTCTACCTCGGGGATCAAGCCGAAGTGGGTACGGTTGTCTACGGTCTTGATGTAACGGTGACACTACTCGCAGACTTCAAGAAAACATCGATGGTCCCCTTCAGCGAAGAGGGTGCCGAGCTGCTTGTGATCCGTACAGTCGCAAAACGGGCAGCCGACCCGACGAAACTGCCACTCGAACCCACACAGACTGCAGTAAAGGAAGCGCAGGCTGGTCACGTCTTCGCCTCTGAGCTCCGCGAAGCCTGGCGCCGACCCGCAAATGGGACAGATCGCCTCTTCCCAGCGTACCCCTTTCCGACGTGCGCCGAGCATTTCAGCGAAGGCCTCCAGGCTGGGACGCACGCTCCATTCAGCCAGGGTCTGGAGGAGCTTGGGGTCCAGGCCGTGCTCATGCGCAACCGCATACGCATACCCCTCTTCAGCCGATGCCCCCGTGAGCAGGGATGGGAGAAGCGGCCTCCCCTCTTCAAGGGCTATTTCAATGGCTATTGCGGAGGCTTCCGACCTGACCCCCTCGCGTCTTGGCGAGCTGGTTGAGCGCGCGAAAGAGGGATTCGGCTGACTCGAGGTCCAGTGGAAACTCCCATCGGCGAAGTAGCGGCTCTCCCCGCCGGACGCGATCCCTCAAGAGGCCATTATCCCGGGCATCAATGTCGATCCGGACAGGCGCCTCATGCTGGGCAAGCAGGAGGCGCTCATAAAAGGTGAGCAGCTCATCAAGCTCCGGCTTCCGCCGCTTGAGCCCAGCTAGGGATTCACCAACAGCTTCCCACTGGTGTCCTCGCAGCATATCGTCTCCAATGAAAAAGGCTTGCTCCCGCACCAAAGGAACCAGCGCGGGAGCAAGCCCTTAATCTGATTCACGACAAAGGGATAGTTCGCAGACCCTCCTATAACTGGCCGGCCATGATGACAACGTATCGGAGCAGGAAGCCCCCGATCAGGATCAGCACTGACGCGATGGCCATCGTGCCGCCAGCGGTCCGCTCCTTCCCATCGCCGGGCTTGACGAAGCTGAGCCCAAGCGGGACGACCAGCCCCAATACGACGAGCCCTCCCCAGAAGGGGAGCGCAAAGCTGCCCTTGATGATGGGATTGGCTGAAGGCCCCAGCATCAGGACGAGCGCGACGAGAAGGGCCAGCTCCACCACCATGGCAAACGTATCGGCCTTCTTGAGCTTGGACCAGCTCTCCCCGAGGTTCGCCCCTTTAAAATAACTGATCAGGGCGATTGAGGCGAGTCCGGTGGAGGCGCCGGAGGCAAGGAACAAGGCCCCCATCAACCGTGCGTCCCGCCAGATCGGCTGGGCAGTGTTGGACAGGAGCACGCCGGTATACGCGGCAAGGAAGAAGCCGAACCAGCTCCCGACCTTTGCGACGTTCCGCCGCAGGGCCAACCGCTCCTCGGAGACGCCAAGCGACAGCAGAGCACAGGCAAAGCTGAAGGCACCGAAGACGCCAACCGCCCACGCGCCGAGCGACATCGGGTTCCAGAACTTCAGAATCTTCACCATATTCAAGAAGCGCGAGGACATGCCAAGGTCCAGGATCAGCAGAACCCCGCAGATCATCACCAAAGGGAAGGCGATGAAATAGCCGACCTTAGCAACTTCGCGGTCACGACGGCCACCGAAGTTGTCAGCGATGGCCGCCATAAAATAGGCACCACCAGCGATTCCTCCCAGAAAGAAGTACCAGATGATGTACATCCCCCACTCTGGCGCCCGCACCATGTCCTATCCCTCCTCCCCCGCGTTTGCCTCTGTCACGTTGCTCTCGAAAGGCCACCTTACCCCAGCCAGCAGTTGATTGAGCGGGCACTCTTCAATGCTTCTGCAACACCGCTCACCCTGAGACTGTCGAAAGGCATGTCGAAAAATCAGCCCGAATGGATTCCCTGTCACGATCGATCTTCGAATCGCCACACTGCTCCGCAGAGAGCGTCTGGGACGAGCTAGGCTCTATTCGCTTCTGATAGGTGTCAAGGTAGTGTTCGATGGCGGCGACCGCTTCAGCCTTGTTGCCTCGCTCGGCAAGCATCACGATCTGCTGCCGAGCGGAGCCCTCGATCATCGCCTTCCCGGTCAGAGGGTCGAAGAACTTCGCGACCTCTCGCAATGTTCGATTTAACTCCACCGGATCGTCGAGTCGGGCCTTGGCCTCATTCAGGAGCCTAACCACGACCAATTCGTCGATCTTCTTTTTTCTCGGCACTGCCCACCCTACGCCATGGTGCGCCCCGCTTCTTCGCCACAAGATCGGGGCGCATTAAGCGGTATCAATGATAGCCACGCCCCATCGCTGCCAAATCCAAATGGGGCGTGATGAGTACCTCAATCTCCGGGATAAGGCCGAAGAATTCCTTGTTGTCTACCACCTTGAGGTAGCGGCGACACACGTCACACACCTCAAGCTTGCACTGCAGATGATTCTCGATGATGAACGTCTGCAGACGGTTGTGATCCTTGTTATCGCAAAAATGGCAGGCGAGGCGCCGGGCAGGCCAGGCCCAGCCACAGAAACCGCAGTGCAAATACTTGGATGCGGCAAGGTCCTCTCCGCGCAGCTCAGCGAACTTGGGCTCTGAGCCACACAGGGGACAGATCGCCCTGAGCCATCTCTCATTTTCCACCAGCGTTCCGACGGATTTGGCGCACGCCTGGACGCTGGGGCGGATGCTGGTTACGGCAAGGGTATTCAGTAACTCGGGGTCGAGCGCGAGTCGGTCGGCCACGGCGAACGGATATCCCTCCTCGGCCACCGTGCCTCGAAGAAGGTCCCGAAGGTCGAGCGCTTCAGATTCCAGCGCCGACTCGATCTCCTGGGCAGCCACGTGCACCGAGCCTTCTCGGTCCTGCACCAGCCGGCAGAGGTTCCGAAAGAGTGCTCCAGCGGAGGCGAGATCGATGTGAAACTCCTCACGCGGAAGCAGTGGCTCGCCGCGTCGTGATCGGTCCAACAAGAGGGCTTCGTCGAACGAACTGTGGTCCACATTCACCGTCGCGTCGTGCTGCTGCTTCACCATCTTCTCGTACAAGTCGAGCATCTCCTTGAGGTCCGGCTGCCTCGCGCGGGCCTTGTCGAATGCGGCAGCGATCACTTCCCATGCACAATCCTTCAGCATCGATGTGACTCCCGCCCAAGGCCGAACTCGCCAGCGCGAGGGCTAGGCCCCCTTCTCCTCGCACGCGATGGCGGACCGCCACCTACGTCTCGGGGCTTTCCAGCATTCTCCAGGCAGGCCTGAGTAGCACAATCTTCGAGGCCAGCAGCCTCCCGTCTTCGCCCGTCACACACTCGCTTCGAATGTAGTCGCCCGGCAGCAAGCCATCGAGGGCAAACGGCTCTTCTTCCCCAAGAAGGTGAGTCTCGCTGCCGCAACAAAGTGTGCAGTACGACTCGTCGTCCTCCTTCAGCCGGACGTGTCTTTCTTTGAGATCGACATTCGTCACCATGCCCATCACTTGACGGCTGGTTTGCATCCGCTCCCCCCTCCCATTACTTTTTATCAGGGGCTAGCCCGCGACCCCCCTGCCTGCGAGCAGGCTCCTCTCTCTCAGCTATTCCTCCCCTCCCCTATCTCCGCCACCTCGCTCCCGGAAGGCGACGATCGCGCCAAGTCCGACCAGGATGGCGGCCCCAGCGCTTAGGCCGGCATCTTTGACGATCGGCTTCTGCGGAAGCGTCGGCTCCGCCGGCAGGCCATAGACCTCCGGCTTGTCCAAAAGGAGGAAGAAGGCGTTCAGGCCGCCGAGAGGGCCATTCTCGTCCTCGCCGTACAGAATGGCCTCCTTCACCCCCTTGGCGTGCAGCTCGGCCAGACGCTTCTTCGCTTTGGCGGCCAGTTCGTCCCGATACCCGAACTCGATCGAATCCGTGGGACAAGTCTTGGCGCAGGCGGTCTTCATTCCCTCCGACGTCCGATCGACACAGAAGGTGCATTTGTTCACCCGCCCCGTCCCGTGGTTGAAGGCGACAACGCCGAACGGGCACGCCGAGACGCAGTACCGGCAGCCGTTGCAGATATCCTGGCTGATGTCCACCGTCCCGAATGGCGTGCGGTAGATGGCGCCCGTCGGGCAGGCCTCAAGGCAGCCGGCCTGGTTGCAGTGCTTGCAGACATCGCTCATAAGGAGCCACTTGGGCTCGTTGCGCTCATCCTTTTTTTCGATGAACTTGACGTGACGCCAAGTCTTGTCGGTAAAGTGGGGACTGGTCTGGTAGCTCCCGGTCCAGTGCGGCGTCTCCGCCTCCAACTGGTTCCACTGCTTGCATGCCACCTCACAGGCTCGGCAGCCGATACAGAGCGATGTATCGGTGAACATCGCAAGGGTTCTGGCCATCTTTACACCTCCCCCTTCTTCACGTCGCAGAGGAGCGCTTTGCTCTCCTGGATATATGTGGTGGGATCGCCGATGCTGGCGACCAAGTCGTTCGTCACGTCACCGATGGCGCTTGGCATCACGCCCAGCCAGCCCCAGTGCCAGGGGATCCCGATATGGTGGACCCTCTTTCCGTTAATGATGAACGGCCGGAACCGCCCGGTCACCATGGCCCGAAGGTGGATCTTGCCCCTCGGGGTCGAGACGGTGATCATGTCTCCGTTCTTGATCCCTCTCTCCTCCGCCAGCTCGTGGCTGATCTCGGCGAAGTGGCCCTCGAACATCGCCGACAGCCACGGGACATGACGCGACATGCCGGCAGCGTGATGCTCGGTCAGGCGGTAGGTGGTGAGGACGATCGGGTACTGATCCGGTTTGCCTAGCTTGTTCAGGTCCCCGATATCCCAGACCTTGGCCACCGGGTTAGTATTCACCTTGGAGAGGAGATTGTGGGTGGGCGACTCGAATGGCTCATAGTGTTCGGGGAAAGGCCCGTCTGCCAGGGGGCCGAACAGCGCCCCTTTACCATCAGGGCGCATGATGAAGGCATCCTGCCCGCCCAGCCCCTTGAACGGTCCCTCCTTCAGTTTCGGCGCATCGGGCGGCAGATCGGCCTTGAAGTCCGGCACATCGCCTCCGACCCACTTCTTCTGGTCCTGGTCCCACCAGATGAGCTTCTTCTTCTCGCTCCATGGCTTGCCCGAAGCATCGGCCGAGGCCCGGTTATAGAGGATGCGGCGGTTGGCCGGCCAGGCAAAGCCCCAGTTGTGGTTCATGTAGTCGCCTGGGGTGGTGGCCTTCTCGCGCCGGGCCGCCAGGTTCTTCCCCTCTTCAGGATAGACCCCGGAATAGATCCAGTTGCCGCACGCGGTGGAACCGTCAACCTTGAGGGCCGCGAACCCCGGCACAGGCTGACCTTTCTTGAGGACTACCTTCCCATCCTTGTCCACGATATCCTGCGTCGCGTAGCCGTTGACCTCCTTCAGGACCAGCTCCATCTTCGGCTCGACCTTCCGATCTTTCGGGTCGTGCAGGTAGTTCCACACCAGGTCCAGGATCGGGCGGTCCTTCTTGGCCTTCGAGCCCGCGTAGAGCTTCTTCAAGCGCAGCCCCAAGTCGTACAAGAAGGCGGCGTCCGACCTGGCATCCCCTGGCGGCTCGACGGCCTTGCTGTGCCACTGGAGCAATCGCATCGTATTGGTGATCGACCCGTCCTTTTCCGCGGCCGGAGCGCCTGGCAGGAGAAACACCTCGGTCTGGATCGTCTTTGGATCGACGGACTGGTCTTTACCGTGGACCGCTTTCTCCTTCCAGAATTCCGCTGTCTCGGTGACAAACAGGTCCTGGACAACCATCCAGTCGAGCTTCGCAAATCCCAAGCGTCCCATATGGGAATTGGGGCTGTCCACCGCAGGGTTCTGGCCGATACAGATGAATCCCTTGACCTTTCCTTTGAGCATGGCGACCAGCATATGCTGATGAGAGTAATCGTCTGCGCTCGCCCGCTTGGGAATGTAATCGTACGCCCAGTCGTTCTCCTTTGTGGCAGCGTCGCCGTACCACGCCTTCAATTGGCTGATGACGTGGGCGGTCTTCGTGGTCCAGTAGCCGCTCTTTGGCGTCTCCTTGTCGATGAAGTCTTTGAAGGTTGGATGCGCATCCCTTATCGGCATCCCCGGGTAGCCGGGCAGCATGTGATAGAGCGTCCCCATGTCCGTGGCTCCCTGGACGTTGCTGTGACCGCGAAGGGCGACGACGCCTCCTCCAGGGCGGCCAATGTTCCCCAGCACGAGCTGCAGCATACAGAGCGAGCGTATCTGCTGCACCCCATTGCTCGACTGGTTGAGCTGCAGCGCATAGGAGATGGTCCCGGTCTTGTCAGGCCCGCTGGCCGAGCAGTACATATCGGCCACCTGAAGGAACTTGGCCTTGGGCAGGCCACAGACCCGCTCCACCATCTCGGGGGTATAGCGGCTGTAATGACGCTTTAGGAGCTGGAAGACGCAGCTGGGGTCCTTCAGGGTGGGATCGCGCTTCACGTTGCCATCGGCGTCAAGCTGGTATCTCCAACTGGCCTTGTCGTAGTTCCGCTTGGCCGGTTCGTACCCGGTGAACAGGCCGCCGAGGTCGGTTGGGGTCTTAAAGTTGGAGTCGATCAGGAAGGAGGCATTGGTGAATGCCACAACGTAATCATGGAAGTACTTCCTGCGCTGAATGGCATAGTTGATCAGGCCGCCGAAGTAGACGATATTCGTCCCGGAGCGGATCGGCGCCCAGATATCTGCCGTCGCCGACGTGCGCGTGAACCGGGGATCGACATGGATGATCTTCGCCCCACGCCCCTTCGCCTCCATGACCCATTTGTAGCTGACCGGATGGCACTCCGCCCAGTTGGAGGTGGGCATGATCACGTCGGAGTTGATCACGTCGATCAGGTTCGTCGTCATTGCGCCGCGGCCGAAGGTGGTGCCCAAGGCCGGCACGGTGGTGGAATGGCAGATCCTGGCGGAATTCTCCAGGTAGACGACACCCATCGATCTGGCTAACTTGGCGATGAGATAGTTCTCTTCGTTGTCGAGGACAGAGGAGCCCATGACCGCGAGACCGTCGCAACGATTGACCGTGATCCCATTCTCCTGCTCCACAAAGCTCTTATCACGTGTCTTCTTGGCCAGGTGCGCGATCCGATCCATCATCCAATCGAGCGGCTTCTCCTCCCACTTGTCGCTACCGGGGGCGCGGTACATCGGCTTGGTGATCCGGGTCTCGTTGATCGAAAGTTGGAAGGTCGAAGAGCCCTTCGGGCAGAGCGCACCCTCGGTATGCGGGCAATCTGGGTCGCCCTCGATGTCGATGATCTTGTTGTTCGCCACATAGATGAGCTGGGCGCAGCCGACCGCACAGTAGGGACAGACCCCGGGAACGGCCTTCGCGTTCTTGATGCGAAGCGACGTGGCGGCCGCATGTACAGGCCTCAGGTCGAACCCGAGACCAGCAAGACCCCCCAACGCAGCACCGGCCGTCGTAGCCCCTGATACTTTCAGGAAGTCACGCCTGGAAACTGCCATCTCCCAACTCCTTTCTATTCTATCCACACACAGTGGGCGACGGGTTGGAGTGTTTGATTGACGTGTTCCGGACTCACGCTATTCAGGACGGCGAATTGCACACAAATGGACTGAACGTGACAACAGTTATTATAGAGGAAGGCGCATCACGGAGAAGAAACACGGTAGCTGGAAGGGATGGGAGCATCGATTGGACTCACGGTCGGGTTAATCTTTTGATCTGGATCAAATCTATGGAACTTGCGTAGAGTTGTCAAGCAAAAATTTGTTCCACCGAGGTGAGTAGATACTGACCGATACCAGACAACTCGAATAATAATCACGACATACTTTTTCCCTCATTCATAGGGGTCCTTATCAAAGAAATCCCAGGGTCAGAACTGGAACCGGACGCCGGTGCTGGCCCAACTGGAACGTCGGGGAACGATGAACGTGCCGTGGCCGAGGGATGTACGAACAGGGTTTGGCTACTGTCTTTCGGGGGCAGTGCCCTGTTGGAGCCGATCCCACCGATCGCTTGACGCGGTTCTCTCTGTCGTCTCTTCGGGTCGTAGGGCGGAGAGATCCATTGCCTCTGTCTCCGCCTCTTCCTCTGTGGACAGGCCAAGCGGAGTCAGCTTCTCCAGATCCAGCACGACGCGGTCCTCTTCCTTTCCTTCTGAATTCTCTACTGCTTCCGGGATATTGCGCTTCGAGATCCGGCCAAGGAGCAGGCCCAGCAGGAAGGTAACGAGAGCTATGCCGATGAAGGCAGGCGCAGGAAGAGATATCATCGACGTCAGTAACAGGTCAACGAGAGCAGAGACGAGATCGATCACCTGCCCGATAATTACCGCTACCGTCTGTCGCATCTCTCCCACTTTCTGATGCAAGACGTCTGATCACGCCAAATCCTTGTTGTATCCTGGTCTTATCCTATCAAGGATTGCGACGGGGATCAAGCGACCGGCTCGCGAGTGACAGGCTACCCGGGGCTTGAAACCGAGTGGGCAAGAGACTGGGGCGGGAAGGGGAGGATGGACAAGGTGACGGCGGTGGGGCACTCCCGAGGCGTCGCAATTGGAATGACAGGGAGCTCCCCCCTCCTGAAAGACGCCCCCTGATAAGAGTAAAGCCGTGCGGCGCAAGGAACCTGTGCGCCGTTCGAGACAGGCTTCCGGTTGGTCGCCTACTTGCCCTTGATCACCAGTGCCGACTGCACCTCTCGGACACCAGGGACTTCTCTGGCCAATGCGATTGACCGATCGATCTGAGCTTGAGAGTTCACAAAGCCTGACAGGACCACCCGTCCTCGGAAGGTCTCCACCGAAACGGCGAAACCGCTCACGGTGGGATCCCCAAGAAGCTTTGTCTTGATTTTAGCCGTGATGGCGCTGTCGTCAACGTACTCCCCGGTGCTCTCTCTGGTGGCTGAGGGGGCGCACGCCTGGAGCAAGGGAATGGAGATCGTGAGCGCGGCGACGAAGGCTACGCTGTGTCGGTTCATGAGAGGCATTCCATACCTCCTTTCCCAGATCGGGTTGTAGGTTGTAGGATGGGTCATCCCTGCCGACGGCCCGCCCCGCGACCGCGGCCAGGGGGCGTTGGCTTCCAGGCCTCATAAAGCGCCGACAAACCCCGCAAGGCGTCAGAAGGCGCTTCCAAGCGGGCTGACTCTACCAAAAAAGCCTGGAGAGCGCAAGCGGTTTGTGCTATAATTGTTGTCGCTCTTAGGAGGGATCATGCGTAAGAACGAGGCGTTCCGTCCGTTCTTGGGATTGACTATCGGGGATCCAGCGGGGATCGGCCCGGAAATCGTGGCCAAGGCCGTGACGCAGGAGGAGGTCCGGGCCGCCTGCCGCCCGCTGGTCATTGGCGAAGCCAGCATTATGCGGCGAGCCACCCGTCTCTGTCGCCTTGACCTCTCTGTGCGATCGGTTGCTTCAACGGCGGAGGTCACTGCAGAACCGGGTCTTCTCGAAGTGCTGGACCTGAAAAACATCGACACCGCGAACTGTCCCTCCGGCGTCCTCGCGCCCCAGTGTGGGAGGGCTGCGGTGGAGTATCTCTACAAGGCGATCGACCTCGCGATGGCCCACGAACTGGACGGGGTCGTCACCGCGCCCATCAACAAGGAGGCCATGGTCCAGGCTGGCTTCAAGTACGAGGGTCATACCGAGTTATTCGCCGGGAGGACCGGCACCAAGGATTACGCGATGTTGTTGGTCGTCGGTCGAATGCGGGTCATCCATGTCTCCGCCCACACCTCGCTTCGGAACGCCTGCGAAAAGGTGAAAAAAGCCCGAATCCTGACGGTCATTCGCCTTGCGCATCAGGCACTCTGCGACCTCGGATCGCGAAAGAAGCGGATTGCCATCGCCGGCCTCAACCCCCATGCGGGCGAGAATGGCCTGTTCGGCCGAGAGGAGATCGATGAGATCGCGCCGGCGGTCGAGGCTGCCAAGGCTGAGGGAATCAAGGCGAGCGGCCCCTACCCCCCAGACACCCTTTTCTATCGGCACAAGCTCGGTGAATTCGACGCCGTCGTCGCGATGTACCACGATCAGGGACATATTCCGCTGAAGCTGATCGGCTTCGACCGGGGGGTCAATGTCACCGTCGGCCTCCCGATCATTCGCACCTCCGTTGATCACGGCACCGCCTTTGACATTGCGGGGAGCGGCACCGCCAATCCCCGCAGCATGGTGGAGGCGATCCTGCTGGCCGTCAAGTTCGCCCAGGGCCGACACAAGGGGGCGACTCCGCCGCCGGCTCGTGCCCTGAAATAGCCCGCACACCATCTCATCCTCCGGTGAAACCGGTCCGGCAATCACCAACTCCGCGACGACATCGAACGCATGCCAGGTCTCGTCATTCCTGGTCCCATCCCGCCCATCCATGAGTCATGAGCCAATCGCTTGAACGTCTCCTGTTGCGCTGGCGTCAGGACCGCCTTGCCGGCCTCGATGGTCTTGATTCGAGCCAGGCGACGGTCGGCGCGTAGCAGGGCGACCTTCTTCACCTGGGCCTCGATCTTGACCACGTCCACCTTCTCCTGTTCCAACAACCCTTTCAACTCCAGCTCCGCCACCTCGATTTCCGAGGTCCGGGTGATCGCCTCCTTCTCGTAGTTGCTCCGTAGCTCTTTGAGTGAACGCTCTTGCTCAGGGGTCAATCCAAGTTGGTCCTTCCACGCGAGCATCAGGCTGATGAGCGGCCCCCCGTGGCCCCCGCGTCCATACAACCAAGGCCCAGGCATTTCCAGGCCCTGAAACGTCTCGCGAAGCATTTCAGGAAGCATCCGGTATCTTCCCATCCCCGGCCCGCCCCGTTCCTCTTCGGCAGCGGCGGCCTGGTTCCAGCCTGGCGCGATGCCTGACCCGAGAACACCGGCCAGCACCAGCAGAGCTGCAACAATCGGTCTCATGGCTATTTCCCCCTCTTGAAATGGCCCTCGTCGACCGACGCTCATCCCTTGCCCGAGTCGCCGAGGGTCGGATTGATCTTCCCGTTATCATCTGACACCTGGCACACGGATGATGTTTAGTGCGAAACGTGCTGACCTCGCGCCGATTGCCTTTGAGGAGGAGTCCAGCCTCACCGCTCATCGCGGAAGACTACTGTGGTTCCCACATCTGCTCTTCATCGGGGAACTTGAGGAAGATGGTCCGCTCGATTCCGCACGAATCGCAGCGCACCCGCTGAAGGGCGACGCAGCGCTCGGGATCGCGTGAAGGCAGGATAAGCTTCCCTTCGGCGCCACAGATCGGGCAGACGATCTTCTGGACGATCTTCGAGCCGGCGGGTGGGTCGGGTTCCATGCTATGCAGCCATCATCGAGGGGAGCCCAAAGACAGCAGGTCTAGAGTCGAGGGCGCAGGGTGGCGGGAAGCCATAATACACCTTCCCGGGCTACTCCGGGAGAAGAATCACCTTGCCGTAGTTCTTGCGATCCGAGACCAGCGCGTGGGCGGCGGCCGCCTCTCGGAGGGGGAAGGCCGGCCCCACCACCGGTTTGATCTTCTTCTCAGCGATCCACCGGTTGAGATGCTCCAGGGCCTCGCCGATCAGGTCCGGCCGATTAAACAGCTTCCCCAGGTGGATTCCGACAACCGACAGGTTGCCGTAGAGTAACTGAGCGACGTCGGCCTTGGGCACGCGGGCGCTGGCAATTCCGACCGCGACCAGTCGTCCCAGCGGCGCCAGGCATTGCAGGCTCTTATCAAAGACTTCCCCGCCGACCATTTCGAGGATGACATCGATGCCTCGCCCAGAGGTTTGCCGACGCACCTCCTCGACGAAGTCGTCTCGCTGATAATTAATGGTCGCATCGGCCCCAAGGGTCTTCACGCGTTCGAGCTTCTCATCGGAGCTGGCGGTCGCGAAGATCCTGAGTCCCAGTTGTTTGGCGATCTGGACTGCCGCGGTCCCGACCCCTCCGCCCGCAGAGTGGATGAGCACCGACTTACCGGGCGCAGCCCTTCCAGCCATCCGCAGGGCCATATATGCGGTCAGAAAGACAATGGGAAAAGCGCCGGCCTCCTGGTCAGAGAGCGATGCGGGCGCGGGGAAGAGCCGTTGAGCGGAGATCGCCACCAACTGCGCATACCCGCCCACGGTCGCCGATGGGTCAGGAAAGGCCAGGACGCGCGCGCCCTCCTGCACGCCGGTGACTCCATGGCACAGGCGGATCACGGTTCCGCAGACCTCGAAGCCCGGGATGTACGGAGGCCTTGGCCCTCCCTTATAGAACCCCATCCGCATCATCACATCGGCGTAGTTGAAGCCGGCGACGCGGACCTTCAGGAGCACCTCTCCGGGCTTCGGTTCAGGATCGGGGACCTCTTCGTACCGTAGGACCTCCGGGCCCCCGTATTGTCGAACGACGATCGCTTTCACGGCTTCGGCGCTCCCCGCCGCCTGCACCAGACCGACTGCATCTGAGAAATCGGATCGCCAACCTCATTGTAGGCGGCACGCAGCTCGATCAGGTATCCTTGCCGCCTGAGCTCTGAGGTGACAGTCTCTGCGTCCTTGATCTGGACCCCCGGGGGCTTTGCGGCGGGTGTGAAGGCATTGGTGACGAACTCATATCCCTCGTCGATCAGTCTCCCGATGGCCGGGTCCTTCGACACCATAAGGTCGATGTACGCCTTTCGGCCAAAATCCACAACGGCCATATCCTATTCGCTCGCCCGCGACATGACCACCTCGGTCAGGACGATGTCTGTGAGTGGCTTGTCGCTCGTGTCGCGCGGGGCGTTGCCGATCGCCTCTACCACCTCGTGCCCATTGACCACTTCGCCAAAGACCGAGTGCTTGCCATCCAACCACGGAGTTGCCTGATGGGTGATGAAGAACTGGCTGCCATTGGTGTTGGGGCCGGCATTGGCCATGGACAGGATGCCGGGCTTACTATGGCGCAGATCGGGGTGGAACTCATCGGAGAATCGGTATCCCGGCCCGCCGGTCCCTCGGCCAAGCGGGTCGCCGCCCTGGATCATGAAGTTCGGGATCACGCGGTGGAAGATCGTCCCGTTATAGAGTGGCCGCTTCACCTGCTGGCCCGTCTTCGGATCGGACCACTCCTTGGTGCCCGTGGCGAGCCCGACGAAGTTGGCCACGGTCTTGGGCACCTTGTCCTCAAAGAGGCGGATCACGATTTCTCCCATAGAAGTCTTGAACGTGGCATGCAGTTCTTTAGCCATGATGGTCTCCTTGACCTTGCCTACTATGTTCTCAAGTAAGCGGCCTTAGATCTTGGATCTCGGATCTGAGATCTGGGGTGCTGGGGTTAGCGTCGCCGCATGGCGGCGAACTCGAAGATGACTTGCTCTTGAGCAAATGTGTCGATAGATGGCGGTCGTTTGGCCCTGATGATCCTGATCGCGTCTTCGGCGCTCATCCCTTGCTGGACGAGAGCGCAGGCTAGCATGGTCCCTGTCCGACCCTGGCCTGCATAGCAATGGACGACAACGGCGCCATCGGAATCGGCAGCATCCAGGAAAGCCAGGAAATCCTCGATCTGTTGGATGGTCGGCGAGCAATAATCCGGAACCGGAAGATGAAGATAGCGCAGGCCGAGGCTCCGCACGACTCCTTCATTTAAGGGCCCCTCGGTCATGGAGACGATGGCGCCGATCCCCTGGGCCTTCAGGAACTCGATGTCATCCTCCAAGGGTCTCGAGCACCCTGGCCGAGCCATCCCGGCCAATCTGCCTTCGATCACGAAGCTGAAATTATCCGCCATTCGTTCCCCTTAGGAGTTCAGTACTAGATTCCCGATCATGTGCAAGGCTTGCTCCCCACAATACCTGCCGTTCCGCGGAACCAACCTCCTCCCCCTACAGTTGGCGGGCAGCGTGCCGGGCCAGGTAACGAGCATAGCAAGGCGCGGCCCGCGGGGCCGACCGAGGCGTACGTTGTCAGGTACGTCGCAGGGAGCGCCACGTGGGCCAGGAACGCCGCTAGGCGAAGTTAATGGGACCGGCACTATCGGACCGGGCCGCCGAACGCCTCCGAGGCTTCCCGGTACAGGGCTTCCGGACAATCTTGGTACCTGGGGGAGAAGTGGGACAGCACCAGTTCCTTCACGTTCGCCTCACGTGCCAGGAGGCCGGCCTGCCGCGCGGTCAAGTGGTAACGCTCGGTCGCGCGATCTCGATCCTGTTCCAGAAAGACCGCTTCGCAAAAGAGGATGTCCGCGTCGTGAGCCAGGGCAACGATCTTCTGCCGATTCTCGCGTGAGTACAGGGCGTCGGTGACATACACAAGCCTCTGACCTCTGGTCACCGTCGCGATCCTGTCTCTAAGATCGCCGAGCGTCAACCCCCGGTCCCGCTCACTGATAGCGTCGGAGGCCGTTGCGCGGACGATTGTCTCGTCCAGGGCGCCCGTGCGCAGCAGGCGATTGAATTCGGTGAGCCAGGGCCCCGCGGCGAGGTTCAGGCTCTTGAGTCGCTCTGGGTCGATGTTGATCCGTTGCGCCTCCGCGAGTGCAAATGACAGGCAAGGGATCTTGTGGTGAGGGCGATCCGCAACAGGTGATCGAAGCCAATAAAGTGATCGACGTGGGTGTGCGAGACGAAGATGTCGGTGACCTTCAGCAGGTCCGAGGGTGGCTGCGCCGTGAGATCACCAAGGTCGAACAGGAGCGCACGACGCTCCCATCGAAGGCGCACGAACAGGCCGGGGTCTCCGAATACCCCGTTGAGTAGCCTCGGTTGAAAGAGATTGGTCATTCCAAGAACGCCCGGGGAGGCCGAGATCAGGGGGAAGAAGTACGAGCCTAGCGATCGTGGGCGGTTAGGTCCTCAGACACCTCGTGGAGTTGAGTCGCAAAAGGCCTCGTCCTCGGCCTGCGCGACAGGCGACGCCTGAGTAAGAGGCGCTCAGCCGGCTGCCCTGAAGCCCGGGCCGAGGGTCCTACTTCCCCTTCGCCTTTTTGGTAAAGGTCTCGATCGGGAGAGCCGGAAGCGTCATGATCTGAACCGTTCCCCGAGAACCAAGCTCCATTGAAACCTTGGCAATGGTTTCATTGTCCGGGGCCTCGACCACATTCACGAAGTCATACGGCCCGAGGACCGCATACTGGG
>JACQEV010000200.1 GCA_016200385.1 Candidatus Methylomirabilota bacterium | reverse complement strand
GCTTGAGGCCCAGCTCGACGACGATAAAGAGGCCTGACGCCCTGATGAGGAAGCGCCACTCGGCCCAGGACAGCGCCCTGGCCTTGCGGAGCTTCCGGGTCAGCCACTTTCTATCGTTGGAGTCGAGGGACACTCGCCAGCCTCTCTGCGCGCAGTTCGCCCACCAATTGGAGCAGGTCCCCGTCGATCACCTCTGAAGCAACGTCGTACTCTTCCTGCATGACCTGTTCCTCCCTCCAGGGGACCTCCTTATTGCCGGTTACATTGGCATAACCGGCCAGTCGAGTCAAGGAGCGACGAGGCTTCACGGCAGCTTTTCACCGATTTGCGATCCTTCTCTTCTGTACCTTGTACGAATCTGATGGCCGCCCAGCTACACTGACCACTCCTCGGGAACCAAGCTAGGGAAGTAGCGCTGTGCCCGCCGCTTAGCGATCCGCACAAGCTGGTACTGGAGAAACCGCGCGGCCGGAGCTGGTCGGCCACAGAGCGCGGCCATAAAAGCTAGCCTAGCGAGTGTCGCGCCTATTGGGGAGACCGGCCGTGTCGCGGTCGCCCGGAGGAGCGAAGCGGCCACGCGGGAGCGTATCCCACGCGACGGAGCGAGGTCGTCGCGCTCTGGGACCGCGACGCCTAAGCGGCGGCGGAGCATTTCAAAGGTCAATGACAGCGGGGCGACGACGCCGAGCGAGCGTGCGCGGCCCGCGACCACGGACCAATCGAGATCGGGGCAGGATCGGAGAAGGAGCTTGAGATCGTACAGCCACAATAGGCATCCGAAGCAGTGACTGGCAACGTGTACGGACAGGTAAAGCAGCTCGTCCTCTGGCGAAAGCACCCAGGCCACAGGCCCCCTGGTAGTGCGGTAGAGGCAGGCTCGCGACACAAATTCATCGCCTGGGACAACGACGCCGAGGCCGGCGTACGCCCGGAAGTGCAGCTCGATCATCGGGCTGTGTGGCCGGTGAAAGTGGATGTGCTGGTGGTACTGTCGGAAGGATCGCGTCATCTGCCCTTTCTCGGCGCGGTAGCCGATCGACTCGAGAGCCGCTGCGGCTCGATCGAGATCGCTGGGGACGACAAGAAGATCCAGGTCGGTAGATAACCGCACGGCGGGGTCGGAATAGAGTCGTTCGCCCAGCACCGGCCCCTTGAGCGCGACGGTGCGCACGCCAGCGGCGTCAAGCGCGTAAAGCGCCTCGTCGAGGGCCGCGTTCAGGTGCGAATTCCAGAGCCTCCGGACTACGAGTTCCCGATCGACATACCGTCTCACTGCTTGCGGCAGACTGCAGTCCGACTCGACGAGCTGGCAGTAGAGCACGCCCGCCACGCCTTGGCGATCCCCGCACTCGAAAAGAGCGTTCCAGTCCGTCACCGCCGCGCAGAGACGCTTGAAGGAGTCGGGGTCGTCCGGGACGGCGGTGATCAGCGACTCCACTATGCGGTCGGGCACGCGATCAGCAACCATTCTTTCTGATGCCTTCCGGGTTTATGCAACCCCTGAGGATAGCGACACCCTTTCAGATCCGCCGTCACCGCCGATCCGGCTGAAGCGGAAAGCCCGCCCATAGGTTCATAAGGCCGAAGACCTCGCGGGAAACCGCCAGGGCGTCACCGGTGTGTCGCCACCAGCGGCCCGGGTCGTAAGGATCATCTGCAGCATAGCGAACAATTGCGCGGGGCGAATTTCCCACCAGGGCTCGCCAGAGGGCTCGCACCCGCCGGGTGTGGGCCTTGGACGTGACGACAATCACACGATCGCTCCCTCCGCCGGCTCGCTCGAGCTCCCGGGCGACGAGCTTGACCTCCTCCGCCGTGTTGTGTGCGCCCTCGGATAGCATCCGGATTGCCTCATGAGGTACGCCGAGCCGCTCCAGCACGGCCCTGTTGTAGGTTTCCCCCCTCGTGACCTGCAGACCCAGGCGAGCCATCGCTGCCTCTTCGGCTGAGCGCGCTTCAGTTGTGAGCCAGACCTCCGGGGCCCAGCCCTGTCGGTAGATCGACGCCGCCTCCATGGCACGGAGGGGAACGTGGCCCGTGAGCACCACGATCGCCCGCGCCCGCTCCAGCGGGTCCGCTACCACCAGCCATTGCCCGAGCCCTCTGATACCCTGCATGGAGAGGACCCCGACAAGGACCAGGATAAGAAACGGAACCAGCGCTCGCCGCCACCATGCGCTCGTCCGAACAGACACCCGGCTCTTCGATCGGCCTCCTTCTAACATCTCCTCGCGGGCCACGGCGACGTTTCCACGAGGGCCGCTATCCGTTTCCCCTGCTCTCCCATTTGGCGCACGCGGTGATACAGAGAGACAGTACGATCAAGCGAATGTCCAACCAGAGGCTCTGCTTCTTTACGTACAGCACGTCGTAGCGGAACTTGTGCCGGCGAGGGACATCCCGAGGCGCGTAGATCTGGGCGAGGCCGGTCAGTCCTGGCCTGACCCGGCAGCGAAGGCCAAAGCCGGGGATCGCCTCGTCCGGCAGCGCCCCATCCCGCTCTCTGGCTTGAACCTCGTTGATCGGCAACGCCCTGGGGCCGACGAAGCTCATCTCTCCTTTTAAGATGTTGAGGAGCTGGGGCATTTCGTCGAGCGCCGTGGCCCGCAACAACTTTCCGACGCGCGTGATGCGGGCGTCGTGCTTGCCGGCCTGAACGGAGCGATCCTCGAGGCTCGAGTTGGTGGCCATCGAGCGAAACTTGAGCACCCTGATCCTGCGCTTCATCCGGCCCCATCGCTCCTGCTCGAAGAAAATGGGGCCGCCGTCTTCCAGCTTGACCGCGAGGGCGACGGCAAGCCAAACCGGCATCGAGGCGATGAGGCCGAGGGCCGCCAGCCCCATGTCGAACACCCGTTTCGCGAGGCTCTCTCTGAGAGGGCCACCGGCGGTGCCCGCCTGAGGGATGGCGAAATCGGGTTTACGGGACAAGGACTTCACGGTAAACCTCCAGGGTCCTGGTGATCATGCCCTCAGCCGTAAATTCCCTCTCGACCCTCTCCTGGGCCGCCTGTCCAAGATGTGCCCGGAGCTGAGGATCGTCGAGCAGTCGATTCACGGCATCGGCCAGCGCATCTGGGTCCCGAGGTGGGACACGTAAGCCGGTCACCCCGTGTGGATTCACAAACCGGACGCCGGTTGGCAGGTCGGTCGAGACCACCGGCTTCCCACAGGCCATGGCCTCCAGTTGGGCGATCCCGAACGCCTCGCACCGATCAATGGACGGCAGAACAAAAACCTCGGCGCCATGCAGGAGCACGCGTAGCCGCGATTCGGGGACCTCGCCCAGGAAGAGGGCCCGATTGGCAACGCCAAGCTGGACGGCCATGGCCTCGAGTCTCTCACGTTCCGGCCCGCTGCCCACGATCAGCAGGCACCCCGCCACCTTCGTCATCGCACGCAAGAGGATGTCCAGGCCCTTGTAGTAGCGAAGGACGCCGACGAAGACCACGAGGCGTCTTCCGAGATCCCGGCGCAGCCACTCCACCTCGGTCGCCTCGCCATCGCGAAGCGAAAGCGCCTCACGGTCCACGCCAAACGGGATGATGGTGGTCTTGCGCCGGTACCGGGAAAGAACACGAGAAGAGGCGATGTAGTCCGGGGAGGTCGCGATGATCCGTTGGGCCTGTTTGAACAACAGCGCAAGGACGGGACGGTAGAAGGGGACGAACGGCCGCTGCTTGATGATGTCAGCATGGTATGTGATGACCAACGGCGCGCCCCATCCGCTCAGGAGATAGGCGAGATCGCCCATGGGGTTAGGGAAATGGAGGTGCACGATGTCTGGACGCAGCCGGCGGAGCTGCACGGGCATGGTCGGGCAGAGCGGGACCGAGGCGTACCGTCCGTATTCCGGCACACGGATGACGAGCACCCCATCCAGGCGCTCTTCGAGCGTCCGGCGGGATCGACTCGGGACGAGGACGGTGACGTCCATCTGCCGCGCCAATCCTGTGCAGAGCAGCCTCATGTGCTGCTCGATTCCACCGGTCGTCGGGGGGTAGTAATCTTTGAAAACGTGGACGACTCTCATGGCCCTGCTCGGTCTGCCGCGATGATGGCCCGGTACGCCTCCAGAACGCTTGCGGTGTGGGCCTCCACCGCGAACAGGGCCTCAGCCCGGCCACGCGCCGCTCTCCCGAACCTCTCGCGGAGGGCGGAATCCTTCAGGAGTTGCACTATGGCTGATGCAAAACCCCTCACATCCGCGGTGGGCACGAGGAACCCGGTCTCCCGATCCTCGACCACCTCCGGGATGCCCCCGCAGTGAGCAGCGACGACCGGCCGCCCAACCGCCATCGCCTCAGCCACAGCCCGACCGAACGGTTCGGGCGCTGTGGGACAGTGTACCAGGACGTCCAGGGCAGCGAGCACCTCGGGGATATCGTTTCGCGCGCCCAGGAAGGCGACCCGGTCGGCAAGGCCGAGCGCCAGAGCGTGGCGGCGCAGGGTTTCGGGGTAGCCGGCGTGACCGTCAGTCTCGTACACCGGCCCTCCTGTCACGACGAAATACGCCTCGGGGACAGCGTCCATGACCGCGCGGCCGATTGTCAGGAACTGCTCGTGCCCCTTCCACGGCGTCAGATGGGCCACCACCCCGACGAGGGGCACCTCGTCGCCAAGGCCTAGCTCCCGCCGGATGAGGCTTCTCGGGAGGCCGGGGCGGAATCGGCAGAGGTCCACCGGGTTATAGAGCCTGATGACGCGGGGTCTGTCCTCGTCGTCTGGCCGGATGGCGGCGGCCACGGCGTCCGAGTTGGCGAGCACAAGCGCCGGCAGCCTCCGGGCCGCCCCCCTGAAGACCTGACCGACTAATCCACTCGGCAGAAAATCGCGGAGATGCCAGATGACCGGGGTGCCGATCATCCGGCCGGCCAACCCTCCGAGGAGGTGGGCCTTGAGCCCGTTGGTGTGGAGCAGGTCGGCATGGACACGCCGCGCCAACCCTGCCAGGCGCAGGGCGGTTGGGAAACCGGCTGCCACCAGGGCCGGCATCCATAGGTGCGCCCAAGCCGACCGGTAGCGTGTGGCGCTGCGGACCAATCCAGGAGGCCTCAAAGAGACAGTCGGGAACCCAAGGTCCACAACTCGATCTCGGAACGGCCCGTTTCCAAAGTGCGCCACCGTGGCCTCCACCTCCCGCGATCGAAGCCCCTCGAGCAGAAGGATGAGGCTCTGTTCGGCGCCTCCCAGATCGAGCCCGGGGTTTACGAAGAGGACGCGCATCGCCCTTCCTGTGCCTTGCCTGCCGCCTCCACGAACAGCCGTCGTGCCTGCTCAGCCATGTGGTCCCAGGTGAACTCCCGCAGGACCCGAGCGCGTCCCTGCTGGCCCAGGTCCCGAGCCAGGTCCGGGTCCTGAAGCACGGAAAGGATCGTCTCGGCGATGCCACCGGGGTCGTGAGGGTCCACCAGGAGTCCGGTGAGGCCATCGGCCACCGCGTCGGTGAGGCCTCCAGACAGCCCGGCGACGACCGGTTTCCCGGAGGCGCCTGCCTCCAGGCACACGATGCCGAATCCCTCCGCCCCGCCTCCCGTTATGGATTCGCGGCTCATCTGGACCACAACGTCGCATGAGCGGTAGAGATCTGCCAGGGCCGCATCCGACACCTCCCCCAGGAACTGCACATCCCGTTCAACCCCGAGGCTCTTGGCCAGGCTGGCCAGGTATCCGCGAAGCCAGCCATCCCCGACCACCCTGTACCGGACGTTCGGACACTTGGCCTTGATGATCGGGAGAGCCCGGATGACCATGTCGTGCCCTTTGTACCGGTTGTCAAGCCGGGAGACACCCAGCAGCGTCATCGGCCCCGGCTTGGCTGCGAGAGCGTCTGGATTCGGATCAGGGCTGAATCGCTCGGGGTCAACGCCAGGCTGAAGGATTCGGACGCGCCCCGGGGAGACACCATGCGAGAGGACTGTGGTCGCTGTGAAGCGACTGCTCGTGAGGATGAGTGCGGCACGCCGCAGGATGAGGCCCAGGAACAGCCGCTTCCGCTTCCTGCGGATCTCGTAGGCATAGGTGAAGACCACATACGGGACGCCCAGGAGCCATCGTGCCAGCAGCGCGGGCGGGGCCGCCACCACATGACCGCACACGATGAGGTCGGGACGGCGTGTAAGAGATGCCACAATGGTCACCGCGGTGAGGTGGATGAGCCATGCGAACTGGCCGATCCGTGCGCTCCTCAGCCGGCGAACGCGGACGCCGCCTAGAGCGTCGAAGGC
>JACQEV010000151.1 GCA_016200385.1 Candidatus Methylomirabilota bacterium | reverse complement strand
GCGTACCGGCAGCACGCCGGCTTGAGTCAAAGACACAAGATTCAATTTTTGAAATGGTACAGTTACTTTGAAAATCAACAAAAGGCCAACAATCCATGACCTTTATACCCATTGCGAGCACATTCACTCCGTTCAGTGTAAACTCCGCGAAGCAGGTCTGGGGGCGCTTCCTGCGTAGGCGGTGACTCAGTGTGCGTGCGAGCCTGCCCATGCTGTGCTAGACTGCCCCAGAAGGTGACCGACGGTCTGGACGAACGCCCTCACGTCGATGGGCTTGGCGAGGAAGCCTGAGCAGCCGGCCGCCAGCACTCGTTCCTTATTCCCTGGCTGAGCGTAGGCAGTTGTGACCAAGACTGGGATCCCTCGGGTCGCAGGGTCAGCCTTGAGCTGGCGGGCCAGGGTGAGCCCATCCACGGCAGGGAGCTGAAGGTCCAAGAGTATGAGCTCTGGTTGCTCTGCCTTCACCCGCTCTATAAGGGCGGTGCCGTCTTCTGCCTCGAGGACGGTGTACCCCTCCGCCTCCAGGAGATCGACAACGAGCTCCCGGTTCAACCGGTTATCTTCCACCACAAGGATCCTTCCTCTTGTTGCTGCGTCAGCGCGCATTGCGGGCCTCCTCAGGCTGCTTACGTTCGCGGTCTCCCGTCCAACTCCGCAGGGTCTCTACCGACGCACCTTGCCGCAGGAGCCGTCGGACCGTGCTTTCCAGGACCGTCATGGAGAAGGGCTTGGTGAGGAACTCATTGGCCCCTGCGGAGAGGACCTCGGTGCCTCGTTCCACCTCGACGCCGGTCATCACTAGAACCGGGATCGCTTGAGTGTTCGCGTCTGTCCGGAGCTGCCGGAGGACCGCCAACCCGTCGAGTCGGGGAAGCTCCAGGTCCAGGAGCACCAAATCCGGCCGCAGGGAGGCGACCCGTTCGAGAGCCGTTGCCCCATCCCCCACACTGTCTACCTGATAGCCGGCGGCCTCCAGCGCGTCCCGAACGCTCCCTGCCAGGGCCTCGTCATCGTCTACGACCAGGATGAGGCGTTTGTCTCGAGGCCCGACCAACGGCAGGCGGACCCCGAAGACGCTTCCTTTTCCCTCCCCCGCCGACTTAGCCCGGATGGTACCGCCGTGGAGCTCGACGAGCTGCTTGGTCAGGGCGAGGCCAAGGCCGGTTCCCTGGTACTGCTTTACGAGCCTCGACTCGAGCTGGGTAAAAGGCTGGAAAAGCTTTGGCAGGTCCTCGGTCTTGATCCCGATCCCTGTATCCTGCACGGCGATCTCCACGAACTCGCCGGGCTGTTCAGTGTTAGCGGTGGATTGTCCGCCATCTGGTCCTTCGGGCATTTCAACCATGAACTGTGGACCGTGAACCTTACGGGCCGTGACCGTAATGCGCCCGGCGCGAGGCGTAAACTTCACCGCGTTCGAGAGGAGATTAAACAGGATCTGCTTGAAGCGGAGGGGATCGGCGACGAGGGTCGCAGGTGCCTCGTCATCCTGAAGCTGAAGCCGCAGACTTTTTGCCTCGGCCTGCGGGCGGATCAGGGTCATTGCGCCGGCCAGGGCCTCGCGCAGCACGAAGGTCTGCGGCCTCAGCTCGATCTTCCCCGCCTGTACCTTCGTGAGGTCGAGGAGGTCGTTGATCAGCGACAGGAGGTGCTGGCCGCTCTGATGGATGTACTCCACGTAGCGGGCCTGCTTCTCGGTCAGGGGGCCGTAGGCCTGTTGCTGCAAGAGCTCCGAAAAGCCCAAGACCGAGTTGAGCGGGGTCCGAAGCTCGTGGGACATGTTCGCGAGGAACTCGGACTTGGCGCGGGAGGCCGCCTCGGCCTGGAGCACGGCCTCTTGAAGTTCTTGGGTCCGAGCCTCGACCGTGGCCTCGAGCTGAATGGCAGCCGTTCGCTGTGCCTCATACAGGCGGGCCTGCTCGATGGCAAGGGCCGCCTGGGCGGCGAAGAGCTGGAGGATTTCCCCGGTGGCCTCATCAAACGGCCGACGGCTCCGCTTCCGGTCCGCCCCAAGTACCCCGATGCCACGGCCCTGGATGAGTAGCGGCACGTTCACGAAGACTTTGGACCGGAGGGCCTTGATCCGGTCATAGGGGGGCTGCAGCCGGAGCGGCTCCGGGACCGGGCCCTGACCACCCCAGGCGATCATCCTTTGGGTGAGGTAGGCCTGAGCAATGCTACCGCCTGCCGGCCCAATCGGAACGCGGATCACCTCGAGGGGGTCTTCCACTCCTAGACTTGCCACGGCCTCCAGCCACTGCCCTGCCGGATCGGCGAGGAGGACGTTGACCCGATCCAGCTCCAGTACTGTACGGGCCGCTTGGAGAAGGCGGTCGAGGCGCTGTTGCAGCCCCAGCGGCGTCTGGATCTCGAGGCTTGCCTGGTACAGGGCTCGCCGGGTTGCCTCCGCCCGCTTCCGCTCGGTGATGTCCCGCGCGATGGTCGAGAGAAACTCCACGGTACCGTCGGGGGCCTTGTGTGAGAGGATCACCTGAGAGATGGGAATCTCGCGGCCATTGCGGTCTACGAAAGCGGTCTCGCCGCTCCACGCTCCGTCGCGGACCGCGGACGGAATTCCCTCGTCCAGGACGATCCTGTTGGCCCACTCAGGATGGGTATCAGAGATTCGGGTGTTCGAGATATCCTCGTCCTCTTGAATCTCTAGCATCTTTCTGCCACCGCGGTTAATGTAGATCGCGTGTCCGTGCACATCTGCGATGCCAATGAAGTCAGTCGTCGCCTCAAGAATTGCCAGCAACCGCGTCCGGCCTTCTTCCGCCCGCTTCCGGTCGGTGATATCAGCCATGATGCCCATAGCGCCCCAGATGTGACCCTTGGCGTCCCGCAGCGGCGATGTCGAGAGGCTAATATCGATCAGGGAGCCATCCTTCTTCTGGCGAGTTATTTCGATGCCAGCGAAGGCTTCGTTCCTCAGGACGCGTTCGCGAAACGCACGGTGCTCCTCTCGTTTGTCAGGGGGGATAGTGGGAAGCGGGTGGCCGAGGACTTCTTCTTGCCGCCAGCCGAAGATTCGTTCGGCGGCGGGATTCCAGAGCTTGACGTTCCCTTCGCTATCGAGGATGGTGATGCCCATCAGTGAAGACTGAATCATCGCTGTGAGCGTGTCGTGTGTTTGCCGCATGGCCTCATCCGCCCACTTGCGCTCGGCGATTTCGGAGGTGAGTGCAGCGGTTCTCTCCTGAACTTGTTGTTCCAGATTTTTGTATAGGCGTGCTCGTTCCAGCGCAATGCCGATCTGATTCCCAACTCCGTGAAGAATGTTCAGGCTCTCGTCAGAAAACAGTCCCTGTTCCGCTCCGGCAAGGTTCATGATCCCCACTGTTCGGTTGCCGATCCACAAGGGGATACTGGCATGGTAGCGT
>JACQEV010000149.1 GCA_016200385.1 Candidatus Methylomirabilota bacterium | reverse complement strand
GACGTTGGTGGCCGATGTCCTCGGATTCTCCAGGCCGGACGGGAGCGGGGTGGGCGATAACATCGTGGACCTCTCCCTGGGCGCTAAATGGAACCCGGTCGGCTCTTGGTTCTTGGGTGCCAACTTTCAGGTCCCTCTGAATAAACACAGTGGTCTTCGGGCTGATTTCATTCCAACCATTGCGCTCGAATACCTCTTCTAGTCCGGCGTGGCCCCCTACATGCTCATCCTGATGACTCGAACTGCTCGCCTCATCTTCGGGGCTTGCCTCTTAGGGGCAATCGTGCACTACTCCGCGCCGGGAGAGGCGGCGAGAATCGTTGCTCTCAAGAGTGCCGACGTCGATGTGTATAATGAGGTACTGGAGGGGTTTAAAAGTGTTTCCCAGCGATCCATTATCTCCGAATACGATATGGAGGGAGACCTCCAGAGAGGCAAGCAGTTCCTGGCGCGGCTCAAGTCCGGCCCCAAGCCCGACCTCATCCTTGCGATCGGTATCTGGGCCTTGCAGGTCGTTGTTGAAGAGATCCGGGACATCCCAGTCGTCTTCGCCATGGTGTTGAACCCCACCACAGTGATCGGACAAGAGGCCCACAACATCACTGGCGCCAGCATGAACGCCCCCATTGACCAACAGATCGCTCTGCTGAAAAAGATTTCTCCCCACGTCAGGAGAATCGGCGTCATCTACGATCCTTCAAAGACGGGCTTCCTGGTTCGGCAGGCCGAGCGGATCGCCCGTGATCAGGGCGTCAGGCTTGTCACAAAGGCGATCACTTCATCGAAGGACTCCCTCGCCGCTCTCGATGGAATGCAGGGTGAGATCGATGCCCTCTGGATATTGCCGGATCTGACCGTTCTCGCACCGGAGTCAGTCCAGTACATGCTGCTGTTCTCCTTCCGGAACAAGATCCCGCTTCTGGGCCTCTCAGAGAATCAGGCCAGGATGGGGGCCCTGCTGGGCCTTTCGTTTGAAAGCGGCCGAGATATCGGCATTCAGGCCGGTGAGTTGGCGAATGAGATCCTCGCAGGAAGAAGCGTCGAAGACATCCCGTTCACGACAGCGAGAAAGGTCAGGCTGACCGTGAATCTGAAGACCGCCGCCAAACTCGGCCTGCAGATCCCGAAAGAGATCCTCGACCGGGCCGCCGCGGTGATTCGATAGCTCCATGGGAATCATAGGTTGGTCAGGCGCGAGAAGAAGAAGATGATGATCGGGCGGGTGACCAGATTCAGAACAAAGCTCCTGTTGTCGATCATTCCCACGATCCTGGCCCTGTGTGTCCTCTTCGGCGGGATCTCGCTCTATCAGCATAACCAGTTGCTGCAGCGGGAGTTCGTCAAGCGGGGGAAAGCCCTGGCAGGTGATCTGGCGGCTAGCGGCGAGCTTGGCGTCTTCAGCGAGGACGAGCGGCTCCTGAATGCCTCGCTGCGCGGGATCACTGGCGAAGAGGACGTCGCGTACGTCTTCATCTACAACGACTCTGGAAGGCGCTTGGTCAGCGGAGGCAGGACGTTAGCCCAACCCGACTCGGCATCTATCACTGAGGCCTTGAACGAGGAGCTCCGCGCGCGGATCTTGGCCGACAGGCGGCCTGTTGGGAGGGCGCTCCGCGGCGCCAGCGGAGAGTCGTTTCTGGAGTTCTACGCTCCGATCCTCTCAGCCGAGGTCCGAATGGTCGAGGAACAGTTCTTCGGGATGCCTCGGCCAAGTCAAACGCCTGGGGATGATCGGATTCGGGTCATCGGGATTGCCAGGGTGGGCCTCTCGCTGCGCAACATCGAAGCCCACTCATCCTACTTGATCAAGCTGTGGGCCATTCTGTCCATTGCTTTCCTGGTCGGGGGCACGCTCGCCGCATATGCCCTCTCCCGGAGGATCACCCAGCCGATCAGCCGGTTGACCGAATCCACCGCGAGAATGGCCGAAGGGCAACTCGATCAGGAAATCCCCGTGACCTCTCACGACGAGATCGGGACATTGGCGAAAACCTACAACGAGATGGCCAAGGCGTTGAAACGAACCCTCGATGAGCGTGGGCGGGTGACCGCAGAGTTATGGGAACTGAATCAGAGCTTAGAAGATAGGATTCGCGAGCGGACTTCGCAGCTCCGAGACCTGCACCGGCTGGGTGTGTCGATCCAGGAACCGCTCCCCTTGTCAGGGCGCCTTGACTTGATCCTCAAAGGAGTCCATGAGGTCATTGGCCTCGATCGAATCATCGTCTGGCTCCCGGACCAGGAGGAAACCTGGTTCCACATGGCCGCCGCTACCGGATTTGCCGCCTCCGGGGAAGTCCGGGTTCCGATCTCCGACGAGGTGCCCACCTTAGCGCGGGCTTATCGGGACCGGGTTGAAATCATCATCGAGGATCTGCCCGCGGTCCCGCAGGAATTTCGCGTGAAACCGCCGTACGACCAGCTTGCAGTGCTGCGCTCCCGCAATTTCGTGGTCTTGCCGCTGATCTCTCGTGGCAGGTCTGTCGGCGTGCTCGCCGCCGACAACGCCGTGAGTCGACAGCCGATCGCTCCTCGGCTTGACCTGTTCCGCATCTTCGCCTCTCAGGCCGCGGTGGCCATCGAAAACGCCCGGCTTTTCCAAGAGGTGGAAGAGGCCAACCGCCAGCTCGCGCGGGCAAGCCGTCACAAGTCGGAGTTCCTAGCCAACATGAGTCATGAGCTGCGGACGCCCCTGAACGCGATCTTGGGATTTACCGAGCTGATCATCGACGGGGTCTATGGGGAGGTGCCGGCGGACTTGCGGGAGTCGATCGAAGACATCCATACGAACGGGCGGCATCTGCTCAGGCTTATCAACGATGTCTTGGATCTCTCGAAGATCGAGGCGGGACGGATGCAGTTGAGCCTTTCCGAGTACTCTGTTCAAGAGTTGATCGACTCCGTGATCTCCGCGACCCGGTCGCTGGCGACAGAAAAGCAGCTCGAGCTGACGAGCCAAGTTGACAAGGACCCGCCGCCAGCGTTCGGCGACAATAAGCGCCTCACCCAGGCCCTCATGAACCTGGTAGGCAACGCCATCAAGTTCACGCCAGCCGGCGGCTCTGTCAATGTCACCGCGAAGATGGTTTCGAGTTCCGAGTTTGGAGTTTCGAGTTCACAACCCGAAACCCGAAACCCGAAACCCGAAACGGCGAGCGTCGGCGAGCTCATCGAATTCGCCGTGGCGGACACCGGGATCGGCATTGCTGCCGGAGAGTTGGAAAGTATTTTCAGTGAGTTTCGCCAGGTCGACAGCTCAATCACCCGGGAGTATGGCGGGACCGGTTTGGGATTGACCATCGCCAAGCGGTTCGTCGAATTGCATGGCGGGACCATTTGGGCGGAAAGTCAACTAGGACGGGGGTCGGTCTTTTACTTCAGGGTTCCCCTCAGGACTCAGTGGGAGGGCACGTCGTGAGCGGGAAACTGATCATGCATATTGAGGACAACGAATACAATCGGAAGATCGTCAGAGACCTACTCTCCAAGAACAATTACGAGCTCATGGAGGCCCACGATGGCGAGGCGGCGCTCGAGGCGTTGGCAAGGCGGCGCCCCGATCTTATTTTGATGGATGTTCAGTTGCCGAAACTTTCCGGGCTCGAAGTGACCCGCATGATCAGGGCCAATTCTACGCTTGCGCACATCCCGGTTATCGCCATCACCTCCTTCGCCCTGAGCGGCGATGACCGGCTGGCTCTCGAGGCCGGTTGTAATTAGTACATCTCCAAACCCTTTCGGCCGCGCGACCTCTTGGATATGATTAGAAGGTTTATCGGCTCGTGAGCGCTTGGGTCGGCGAGCTCGTTCACCAACCATCTCTTCGGCTGCGTCTTGCAAGAACTGGGGAAAAGAGATGGCCGATAAGCATGCAAGGTCTCTTTACGACAGATGAGACTTGCCAGATCGACTGATCTCCCGCTAGGATCTTACTGATCGCTATGGAGACAGTCGCTGCCGAGCAGAGCATTGATAGCCGTTGGGGCCGTCGTGCCCGGGGCACAGTGTAAGTGAGCGGAGATGGCGGAGTATCGAGCAAAAGTTCTCATCGTTGACGATGATCCGTCGGCTAGGAAGATCCTGCAGAGCCGATTACGGATGATGAACATCCTCCCCATTGTCGCGTCCAGCGGCTCCGAGGCCCTGGAGCAAATCCGCCTGGAGACCCCTTCCGTTGTCCTTCTCGACCTGCAGATGCCGAAGATGTCTGGAATCGACGTCCTCAGGTCATTGAAGCGGGAGGGACTGGAAGCGACCGTGATCGTCGTCACGGCACATGCGACCATTGAGACCGCCGTGGAGGCCATGAAGCAAGGAGCCTACGACTTCATCACCAAACCCCTCGACCCGAAGCATCTGGAGATCGTCCTTGACAAGGCGATCGAGCGAGAATCCCTGCAGGCGCAAAACCGCTTCCTGCAGACAGAAATCGAGGGTCGCCACGTCGAAATCGTCACAGATAATCCATCCATGAGAAACCTCCTGCAGGTCGCGCACCGCGCCGCAGGCAGCAATTCAACGATCCTGTTGTTAGGGGAAAGCGGGACGGGGAAAGAAGTCCTTGCGAGAAGAATTCACCAATGGAGTCTCCGTGCAAGCTATCCGTTCACAGTCGTCAACTGCGTGGCGATCCCTGACCAGCTACTGGAAAGCGAGCTATTCGGCCACGAGAAAGGGGCCTTCACGGGTGCACATCAGTTAAAGAGAGGGAAGTTCGAGGTCGCCGATCGCGGCACTGTCTTTCTAGATGAGATCGGGGAAGTCCCGGCGAACATACAAACGAAACTGCTCCGGATTCTTCAGGACCATGAGTTCGAACGGGTAGGGGGAACCCGTTCGATCAAGGCCGACATCCGAGTTATCGCCGCCACCAACAGCGACTTGGAGCAAGCTGTGAGGGAGGGGCGCTTCCGGGAGGATCTCTACTATCGGCTGAATGTCGTCAGTATCACGCTGCCGCCGCTAAGGGAGCGAAAAGAGGATCTCCCAGTATTGGTCGATCACTTCCTGCGAAAGTACGCGGGCGGCGAGCTGAAGAAACCCTTGAAGCGACTAACCCCGGAGGCGCTGGACGGCATGATCGCCTATCACTGGCCGGGAAACGTGCGCGAGCTGGAGAACGTCATCGAGCGGGCTATGGTCTTAAGCACCGGGGAACAGATTGGCCTGGAAGACCTGCCGCCCCAGATCGCCTCGAGTTCTCGCCGCGAAACATTCGGCGGCAAGAGGTTTCACGAGGCTGTCAAGGAGTTCAAGCGGTGGATGATTCAGGACGCACTCAAGCAATCGCAGGGCAATCAAACGAGGGCAGCGGAACTCCTCGGGCTTCAGCGTACTTATTTGGCCAAGCTCATTCGGTTGCTTGCAGTCAAGCCTGGCATCCGCTAACGAGGAAGATGGTCTCTCGGGAGCGACTAGGCTTGTTTTTTCCGTACCTCTTTTGATCCTTAATTGTACTCGTTTAGGTACTATCTATGTGATTCCTGAATGAAGGCCTGCCCGTTCCCACATTCTCCACTTCCTCCTCATGCCAATATAAACAGAAAGTTATGTCAAATTCCTCTGCGGGAGAGGAGGTGAGGAGGTCGCTCACCGTTCTGGCATGCCAGTTGCTCAAGAATACTCGCGTATTGCGTCTGTCGAGTAATCGAAGATGTGCTTGACTTGGTCGCCGAGGTTAGAGTGTACCCGACAGCTATAGCGGTTCTCATGCTTTTCCCCTGGTCGTTGGTAGCAGTTGCTGCGATCAGTTGTCTCCGACAACGTGGTGGTCGCAGGGCCGCTCAACCGGCGACCGTTTCCCCAACACGCTCGTCGCGTCCACAGGGTTAAGGAGGGGGACCTCCGCTACCCCCCGGAGGTTCCCCTCTTAGCCCATCTTTCCGCCATTCCCGATTCTCCACACCGCGTTACCAGGCTCTTCCTCCAAGAGCGGCGTCACGCTC
>JACQEV010000006.1 GCA_016200385.1 Candidatus Methylomirabilota bacterium | reverse complement strand
GTGTGGGCGCGGGCAGCATCTTGGCGATTGCCGTCGACATGGGCCTGCCGCTTGACAAGGGGATCTGGAGTGATCGGGATCGCTTTGCGCAGAACTGCGTGGAGTATCTGCTTCGGCAGTCGCGAATAGCACCACCCAAGAGCCGAAGCGATCCATCGGAGTAATTGCATGTTGCGCTACCTGACTGCTGGCGAATCGCACGGTCCGACGCTGACGACGATCCTGGAAGGAATCCCTGCCGATCTTCCGCTTGCAGCCGAGGAGATCAATCTCGACCTCGCCAGGAGGCAAAGGGGATACGGGCGCGGTGGCAGGATGCGAATCGAGAAGGACGAGGCAAACATCGTTGGCGGCGTCCGTCACGGTTTGACCATGGGTGGTCCCATCGCCATCCTGATCGCCAACCGGGACTGGGAGAACTGGAAGCTCACCATGGACCCGAGGCCAGGGGGGAGGGAGGCGGACCCAAAGGAGCCCGTCACTCGTCCGAGGCCAGGACACGCCGATCTGGCCGGTGCGCTGAAGTACTCGCAGCACGATATCCGCAACGTGCTGGAGCGGGCCAGCGCCAGGGAGACGGCCGCGCGCGTCGCCGTCGGCGCCGTCTGCAAACGGGTGCTCCGGGAGTTTGGCATCGGGGTCTTCAGTCATGTGGCCGCGATCGGCGGCATTGAGGCCAAGACCGGCGACCTCTCGTTCGCAGAGATCCGGGAACGCGCCGAGGCCTCCGAAGTGCGGTGTGCCGACCCCCAGGCAGGCGAGGCAATGATGAGGAAGATCGACGAGGCCAGAAAGCGCGGCACGAGCCTCGGAGGGGTGTTCGAGGTGATGGCGCTCAATCTCCCCGTGGGGCTCGGCAGCTATGTCCACTGGGATCGCAAACTGGATGGTCGCCTTGCGCAGGCCGTCATGAGCATCCAGGCGATCAAGGGCGTGGAGATCGGGCTGGGGTTTGAAGGCGCCAAGCGGTTCGGGGTCGAGACACACGACGAGATCTTCTACGAGGAGGGCCGCTTCGTGCGGAGAACCAATCGGGCTGGGGGATTAGAGGGGGGAATGTCGAACGGGGAGCCGATAATCGTCCGGGGAGCCATGAAGCCGATTTCCACGCAGTACGCCCCGATGGCCTCGGTGGATCTTCGCACAAAAGAGCCGTTCAAGGCGAGCATCGAGCGATCGGATATCTGCTCGGTTCCGGCTGCAGGAGTCATAGGGGAGGCGGTCGTGGCCTTCGAGATCGCCAGGGCGTTCCTGGAAAAGTTCGGCGGGGATAGCCTGGAGGAACTGAGGCGGAACTACGAGGGGTACCTCAAATCGGTTCACGAACGGTAGTATGAAGATTGTCCTGATAGGGTTCATGGGAACCGGGAAGAGCGCCGTGGGATGCCGATTGGTTGAACGGCTCGGCCTCTCCTTTGTTGATGTGGACGACGTAATCGAAGAGGCAGCGGGAATGGCGATTCCGGAGATCTTCGCGTCAGAGGGGGAGTCGGGTTTCAGGCGAAGGGAGCGGGACCTGATCGCCAGCCTTGCGACTCGCCGAGATTGCGTGATCGCCACAGGGGGCGGCGCGGTCCTGGACCCCGAGAATGTCCGGAACCTCAGGGCCGGCGCGCTTACCGTGTGTCTTCAGGCTGAGCCCACCGTCATCCTTGGGCGGCTCGGGGCCGATGCCCGACGTCCCCTGTTACAGGCTCCCGACCGGCTGGCCAGGATCCGGGAGTTGCTCGAGCAGCGGGCCCCCGCATATGGTGAGGCTGATCTCACGGTTGAGACGAGCGGGTCCGATGTCGAGGAGATCGTCGATCGGATCGTTCAGCATTTCCGCCTGGAACCTGTCGGGACACAGGGGGCAGGGCGATGAAGACCGAGGCCGCAGTCCCGGTCAGGCTCGGCAACAGGAGCTACCAGATTCTCATTGGCAGTGGGCTGTTGAAGCGACTGGGCGCGGGTGATCGGCGACCTTGCCGGCTACGCAGCCGCCACCTATCTTCGAGGCCTCCCGTTGATTCAGGTCCCAACCACCCTCCTGGCTCAAGTGGACAGCAGCGTTGGCGGCAAGGTGGCGGTCAATCTTTCTGAAGGGAAGAATCTGGTGGGCGTATTTCACCAACCCTCGTTGGTCGTGGCCGACATCCACACCCTGAAGTCGCTGCCTCCCCGCGAGTTGCGCGCCGGCCTTGCCGAGGTGGTCAAGCACGGCATGATCGCCGACCCCGAGCTGTTTGGCTATCTCGAGGCGCACGTCGATTCGATTCTCCGCGTCGAGGAGGAGCCGCTGGCATTTGTTGTGGAACGATCGTGCGCCATCAAGGCCAGGGTTGTCGAACAGGATGAACGGGAGGAGGGGTTGCGCGCGATCCTCAACTTCGGACACACCGTGGGCCATGCCCTCGAGGCCATCACCGGATACCGGCGACTCCTTCACGGGGAAGCGGTGGCGATCGGCATGGTAGTGGCAAGCATGCTTTCGGTGAGGCGTGGCCTTTGCGAACAGGACGATCTGCTTAGGCTGCGCTCGCTCCTCGAGAGAATCGGGCTACCGACAAGGTTGTCGGCAAACGTGAAAAGTCTTTTAAAGACAATGAATTACGACAAAAAGATGAAGAATCAAGTGATCTATTTCGCCTTGACAAAGGGGATCGGGCATGTTACGTTGGCCGCCATTTCGGATCCGGATGAACTGAAGGGGGTGCTGGCCGCTGCCGGATGGCCATCATAAGGAGGGAGGCCAAGATCGGCAGGACGCCTGGACCGGCGCGGAGTCTGAGGCCCGGCGAGGAGTCCGCACACTCGGTCGCCAGGATGGCCGATCGCTGTCGAAGGCGTGGGCAATTCGACGAAGCCATCACGCTGTGTCGTCAGGTGCTGAAGGCGCGATCCACCTATGTCAGCCCCCGGGTGGTGCTCGGGCGCGCGTATCTGGAGAGCGGTGACCAAGCGAGGGCTGAAGAGGAGTTTCATCGGGTCATTGAGTTGTCGCCGGAGAACGTGCGAGCGCGCGTGCACCTCGCACAGATCTGTGAGACCCAGGGCAGGACGAATGATGCGATCAGGCACTACGAGGCCGCCCTGGAGTTTGCCCCACTGGATCGTGAGATTCTGGCAAGCCTGCTCAGGTTGCGCAGAACCGCCTCTACCTTTGAGCCCTCGCTCTCAAAGGCGGAGCCCAAGGATGTTCCCGAGCTTGCGGGCTTCGGCCCCGTAGAACCGCGAAGAGATCCGCTGGCCACCGAAACGCTGGCGGATCTGTACGCCTCGCAGGGCCTTACGGATCATGCTGCCGCGATCTACGAGCAACTGCTAGAGCATGAGCCGTTCAGGGAAGACAT
>JACQEV010000148.1 GCA_016200385.1 Candidatus Methylomirabilota bacterium | reverse complement strand
GGATTGCCCCTTTGCTTATTCAATTCAGCGTGTCACACGTGCGCGGGCCACATGATATGCATCCACCATGCTCCAGATTTCGAACGCTGCCAGAAGCATCGTCGGCAGCACAAGCCGTAGGGCAAGAGAAGCGAAAGAGTCAGGGAGACGCGCAGGACTGAGGAGCGGCCAGGCCGAGGCAGTGCCCGCAGCCATGAACGCTCCCGCTTTTATCCATTGGCGGTTGTAGCCCTGACCAAACCCCGGCAGCAGCGCCGAAAGCGCCAGTGCCAAGACGGGGTTGTTCCCGACTCCAGGAATGGCGCAGCCCTTCTCGCGCGAGAGGACCCGGAAGGCGAAGAGGAGTGCCACGATGACATATCCCATCGAGAGGGCGACGGCGAGATGCCAGTTCGCCTGCAGCAACGCAGCGAAGGTCGTACCACCGGCAAGCGCCAAAAGAAGCGGAAGGTGGCACGGGCAGACCACAAGGGCGGAGGCCAGCCACAGATAGCCGCCGAGCGTCCGCCCGCGCGACCCGTTGGCTGTCTCAGCCTTCATTCGCTCGCTCCGCTATCAGCACAACGTATCCCACCTTCCCATCCTCGACCAGCGCCTCGATCTGGGCCATGATGCGCTCAGCGACGTCCAGGTCGATGTCATCGAATGGCAAAAGACCGGCCTTGCTGGCGAAGCGTCCAATCCGCAGGCGGGTCCGAATCTCTGCAACCAGGGTTGACAAGGCCTCGGGGTGCTCCTCCATGAGGAATCGCCCAAAGCCCGCCTGAAGGAAGAGGCTTCGGTAGGTTTCCGCCGTCTCCGCGTCAGCCAGGCATGCAGCTCGAAGGACGATCCCCCGCAGCTCGTCAGGTAGCGCCTCCTGCTCGACAGTCACATCGGCGAGTCCCAGTCGTCCCCCAGGCCGCAAGACGCGAAAGATCTCGCGGGCAGCTCGCTCCTTGTCCGGAAAGGTACAGAAGGCGCACTCAGAAAACACCGCATCGAACACCCCGTCCTGGTATGGCAGGGTTTCTGCGTCCCCGGCCTGGAAGCGGACCACTCCGTCGAGCCCTGCCTCCTCGGCGCTTCGGCGGGCGTGGACAAGATTGGCCTCGGAGAGGTCCAGTCCTTCCACGCGACAGCCAACCGTCTGCGCCAGATGAAGGGCGCTGGCGCCGAGTCCTGCGGCCACATCGAGTACCAAATCTTCCTTTCCGAGCCCAAGCAGTTCAGCCAAACGCCGCGTCAATGCAAGGCCACCCGGGTGGAGCGCCTCACCCAGCAGCAGGCGTGTGACATCCCGGCTGTAGAGATCGGCGCAACAGGCCTTGATGGTCTGGGCTTGGGAGGGCGCCTCGCTCCCCATCATCGCCGCCCCCGAGCCGAAAGCTGGGCTCGGACCTGCTCGCGGTACACGACCGTGTTATACGCACAGAAGGGGATCATCCGCCCGTCGGGCACGAGCACTTCTACGCAGCATTTCATCAGGCTCTTCACGTTGAAGGTATAGGCGTCCATGAAGTCTTTGATCGTAATCATGAAAATCCGGTCCGCGAGATCGGTCGCTTGCGGGCCAAGATCCAGCCCGCAGCTTGCGCACGAAAACTGGTCCGCTGCCCGCTCAGTCCCCGGGATGGCCGAAGCCGACCAGAGCCCTTCCAAAGCCTTTCGGACTCTGGTGGACAGCTCCGGCACGGTGCGGTTGGTGATGTAATCCAGATGGGCCTGCACGTCAAGCAAGCGCGGGAGCGGCGTCACACGCCCTCCATCCACATAGGCATAGGTCACCGACGAGCACGTGGGAAAGCAACAAGGAACCGGAACGAAATCTTGCTGGACGAAAAGCCCATCGGTCTGCTTCTCGATCGCCCGGATCACATCCGGGATCGTGATCCGCTCCATCGGGTTGAAGGGAAGGTGGCGAGCCACGTGGGTGACAGGCTGAAAGGTGATGCCGCGGACCGCCGGGTGGCCCAGGGCGAAGCGGACGAGGGGACCGACCTCATGCTCGTTGACCCCACGCTCGATCGCCGCCACCAGGATCGCCTTGAGCCCGGCTTGGCCCAGTCGATCCAGCGCCCGGCGCTTCTCATCGACCAAGTCCCTGCCGCGCAGGCGGATCAACGTCTCGGCCAGCAGACCGTCGAACTGAAGGTAGATCGTGGGGCCAACCTCGGCGAGCTGGGCGACAAATCGCTCGTCCCTTGCGATGCGGAGGCCATTCGTGTTCAGCATGACGTACTTGATAGGGCGTCGCTTGGCAGCCCGCAGCATCGTGAGAATCTCCGGGTGGATCGTCGGCTCCCCACCGGAGAACTGGATGACCTCCCCTTCCCCCTCGCACTCGACAAACTGATCCAACATCCGTTCAACATCGTCCACGGTAAGGTTGTAGCCTTCGCCGGCATCCGCGAAACACACCGGACAGGCCAGGTTGCAGCCAGTGTTGACCTCGATAATACCGAGACAGGCGTGCTGTTTGTGCTCGGGGCAGAGCCCGCAGTCGTAGGGGCACCCGGCCTTCACCTCTGTGCTGAACGCGAGAGGGATGGTCCCAGGCTTGTTGTACCGGAGCGAGTTCGCGTAGAGCATGGCGTCCGAATAGATAAGCCCTTCAAACCAGCCATGATCCACACAGCGCTTGCGCATATAGACCTTGCCATCACGCAGCAGGATCTGTGCGTCAATCACGGCTCGGCAGGTCGGACAGATGCTCCGTGTCAGCTCGTAGAAGATGGAATCGGCCTCACGTTTTTGTGGCGCCACTATCATGGCGATTCTCCCTCCAACTCCTGACCTGGCCAGCCCCTTTCCCTACGACAGATCCACTTCCTCCTTGAAAAGGAAGAAGGAGGATTCCCGCGCCTCGCCGAGGGCCTGCTTGAGCCAAGCCCCGGCCTGCTGTGTTCTTGCCCTCGGGATGATCGCCTCGAAAAACTTGACGTAAAAGTCGTCCGGGGCTACAACGACCGAGGCTTTTAGTTTGAGCCCTGGCCTGTCGATCAGCCTCACGTATCGAAAGGTGTGGGTTTTGCCAGGCGGTATCCTTGTATCAAACAATTCCTCTGTCAGGTCGAGTGTCGCCTCGCGGCCGATCCGCTCCTGCTGAAAGCTCCCCGGCACAGGGAGCCCTGCTTCATCGATCAGCTCGACGCCGATGAGGATTTTTGGCGTCACGTAGGTCGGGAAATAATGTCCGACGCCGCTGTTGGTCAGGGTAATCGTAGCCTCCACCTCCTCCCCGACGCGATACCGCCCCTTCTCCACCGCGAGGCGAACGGTCACCCCCTGCTTGACCATCTCCGGATCGTGAATGCCTCGCCACAGGTGCCGACGATCCGGCATGTGACAACTCTGGCACGCCTTTCCCTCTCGCCCGAACGGCCCGTCCTGCCACTCATTGTACGTGTTCTCCAGCAGCTTGCCGTTCAGGGCGTAGCCATCGACCTCGAACTGATGACAGCCCTTACAGAACTCGGCCCGCTCGAAGGCGGGGGTGCGGATCGCGCCGCCATGAGGGAGTTGAGAGGACGAACGCGAGTTCTCAAGCGTACCGTCTCGCTTGGGCGGCCCGAAGGGCTGGTGTCCCCGGACGTGACACCCGGCGCAGGTGAGCCCTTTCGGCTGTAACGACGTTAGAAACGTCGCGTTCTTCTTGAATCGAGAGCGGGAGCTGCTTTTCGCCTGGATCTTCTCCTGTTGCTCAGTGAGGGGCGCGTGGCAAGCGTAACACAGGAGCGCCGTCCCAGGGTCGTCACGGATCAACTCCTTCGTCTGGCCCATGACCCCAGGCCCCATGCTCTTGCTGTGCAGGCTCCTCTTCCAATCGTCGTACTGGAGTCGATGGCAAACAGCGCAGCTCTCAGGATCAAGGGAGGCCTCGAGTGGCGAATAGCGGGCAGGCGGCTTGCCTTGAGGCGGGACAGGCACTTGCCAATGGCGCTCCAGGAAGGCGAGAACCGCCCGGTCACCGATGGTGGAAGGCGGGTCACCCGTCGCCACCCCACCCATCAGCCCCAGAAGGCCCATGACGCAGACCGCTATGTGAAGGGAAAGGAAGCGGTGTCTCGTTGCTCGACCCATGTCCCTCGATAGCAGAAAGACGGGTCGATTGACCCGCCCCGCTCTTCTCGTGCACTCGCCGCCGCGTTTCACCCGTGGCGCGGCTTCTCGTCGGCGCCCAAAAGGTTTTCAATAAGCTTCTGGGCCTCCGCGCTGGCCCAATCCCTTGGCCCGACGCTTCCGGCGACCACCTTCCCTTTGCGATCAATCAGGAACCGGGTGGGCGTGCCACGAACCCCGTAAAGCGTGGAAACACTCGAATCGCCATCAAGGAGTGAAGGGAAGGTGAGCTTGTGCTCCACCAAATACCTCTTGACCCGGTCGGCTGGTTCGGCAATGTTCACCGCCAGGACGACGAAGTCCTTCTGCTTAAAGCGCTGATAGAGGCGCTCAAGTGAGGGAAACTCCCTCAGACAGAAGGGTCACCAGGTCGCCCAAAAGGTGAGTAAGACAACCTTTCCTCGCAGGTCCGCCAGCCGAATGTGCTTTCCAGAAAGGTCCGAGAGTGTGAAGTCTGGAGCAATCGGCTCCCCATCCAGCTTGACAAACCCGAGCGCCTCCAGAGCACCATCCACGGAAGCGGCCTCTCGACCAACGCCGAAAGAGATGAGCGGGAGGGCGGCGAGCAGGACCCCAAGTAGAATGGCAACTATCCCCCATGTGGCCCTTTTCCGGCTCTGTCGCTGCCTGCTCATGGCTTTGTCTCATCTCCTCTTTTCTGTGAGGTTCCTTCTGTTAAAAGATAACGACCCCTTACTCCTCGGCAATCTCCCCCTGCCACGAAACGGCAATCCCCCTCTTCACGCTCTGCGCGACCGGGCATCCCTGCTCGTGCACTTCGATGGCGCGCTCCGCCTCCTTTCTCTTGCCCCTTGGAACCTTCACGTGGTACGTGACACGAACGTTCGTGACCAAGGGCCGACCATCCACCTTTTCGATGTCCCCTTCGACCAAGCCTATCAGCTTATCAGGGTAGCTGGGAATCCCACGCGCCTCCAGCGCGCCCGCCAGGGTCCCAGTAAGTCAGCCGCCCAGGGCGGCGATGAGATGGTCCAGAGTGGTTGGAAGGTCCTGCTCTGGCTCCACCCCGTACAACGTTTTCACCCCTCCGTGAACTCCGAAGCGGAGCGGCTCTGCGAAGGGCTCGATGTAGGCTCGCCGGAGCGGCCTCTTGTCCTGGACAATCTTGATGCGCGACGTGTGGATCAGGTCTCCCATGACGCCTCCTTTAGTGAAACGTGCCACGTGGCCCCGGCTTATGCATTTCCAGGAGCTTCAGAAGCCCCTAGAGCGCAGGGCGAGCTTCCAACACTTGCCTATTGCCTGAGGATGCCATCCGCGCCAAGCGGCCCCTAGGCCGCACTGTAGCACTTTCCGAAAGACCTGTCGATATGGGAAGCCCCCGGGCAGACTCGTCCTTCGATGGCCTTCGTGCTGCCACAGACGTGTTGCCTTGAGTCCGCGGCGG
>JACQEV010000147.1 GCA_016200385.1 Candidatus Methylomirabilota bacterium | reverse complement strand
TGTTTGTGCTTGGCCTCCTTGATTCCGATAGCGATGTTCTCGAAGTCGATGAAGAGGGCCAGTCGCTTCTCTTCGTTCATGGAGCTCCTTTCCCTTCGGCGTTCTCCAGGCCAAGCCGACGTCGTGACGAACGAGTCACGCCCGCGCAGGCCGGGACATCCCCTGATGCCGAGATAAGCCTAAACACGCTGCCTCTACCCTGTCAACAGTTTTAATCGGACAAGGGACTCGGTTTCTAAACGCTCTCAGGCCTTACCGCTCCTTCGTCGCGCTTTCCTCCTTCCGTTCTTGCCGATGCTGGTGGCGCTTGATCCACTCGAAGACCTGATGCCGGTAGTAATGCAGGACGAGGAGCGCTAGCGCGAGAAGGGCGAGCAAGGCAAAAAGACTGAAGTACTGATTTCCGCGGACCTGCGTCCCCTGGACGGAGAGGAGCCACGTGCCTGGGATGCGCCCGACGGTACTCACCAGGAGAAAGGTGCCGAATGGCAGAGGGCTGACCCCGAGGATGTAGCACAGCGTATCCTTCGGGAACCCCGGGATCAAAAAAAGCAGGAAGACGACCAGCTCCCCTTTGGCCTGAGTCAGGAAGTCGAACTTATGGTAGGTCTCTTGCGTCACGAGCCGGCGGACGAAAGGGAGTCCTAGCCAGCGGCCCAGGCCGAAGCCAAGGCAGGAGCCGATGGTCAGGCCGATTGTGGAATAGATGAGGCCCGGCAGCGTCCCGAAGAGGTAGCCTCCAAGTATTCCCGTCGCCTCACCAGGGATCGGCGCCAACACCACTTGCAGGGCCTGGAGCAGGATGAAGACGATCGGACCGTACGGGCCGGCGTCTTTGACGTACTGCCCGATCGCCTTCTTGTTTGCGTAGAATTCAAACAACTCTCGGTATCGATCGAAGGCGAGCCAGCCATTCAGAAGGAGAAAGGCGAATGCCAGGCCGGCAACGGACGCGAGAACCACACCGATCAGGAGCGTTTTCTTCATTGGCGATCGTTGCTCCGAAGGCTAGTACCGTTCCAACCATTCATGGTGACTGTGCCGTTCTGCGCGGTCGCGACCATTGCCATAAGGGACGCCGCTGACAGTCGGCCCAGCAAGTTGGAACGGCGCTAGGAGCAGACGCTTCCGCCCACAGCCGCCCAGCGGGGTGAGGGTGGTGGGTCGTCAGCGCCCGCCTTACCTTGCTGCATCACCGGGCAAGTGTCAAGTGCGGTTGGCAAGGATCAGGACTCGTCTTGTGGAGAGAAGAGGATGGGGGTGTTGGCGCTGCCGAAGAGCGCACCCCGGTTATGAAGAGAGGGGAGAGAAATGGTCGGGTGGGCTTTACGAGCACGGAAGGCCCTTGGCCGTTAACGCGCTCTGAGTGCATTCTCAGGAGGTATACGTCGAAGTTCGAACAATCTGACCCTTTTTCTACGGTACTGACCTGAGACCTGTACGCACGGTAATGCGAGATGCCCATCCCTCAACTCTTCTTACCCGTTAATGCGAACGATTGTCAAGAAAAAATCGTTCCATACAATAGGGTTGGGGGAGACAAACGGCCTAGCTGACCTTCGTATTTCGATCGCGAAGGGCCGGTGATGCCCGCCATTTAACTCACAACTGATCGCGTTCGATCACCTTGACATCGCCGGGTCAATGACCTATCCTAACTCGGCGGAGTCGGGATGAATCATGCTAGGCCCCGACAAGCCCGCCCTGGTGTGGTAAGGCTATCGTCCGGTCTGTCGGGGTTGTGCTTTTCCAAAGAGAGGTGGCGTTCGTGCCCATTTATGAATACCAGTGCGAGGCCTGCAATCACAGGTTCGAGGTCATCCAGAAGATGTCTGACAAGCCGATCAAGAAGTGCGTGTTGTGCCAAGGGAAAGTCCAGAAGATTCTCTCTGCCCCAGGCCTCCTCTTCAAAGGCTCGGGGTGGTATGTGACCGATTACGCCAATCCTGAGCGGAAGAAGGCGATGGAGGCGGACAAGAAAGCAGCTTCAGGCGACAGCGGAAGTGCCAAGGCTGAGGGCAAGGCCGAGAGTAAGGGGTCGAAGAAAAGCGACACCAACTAGTACCATTCCAACTACTTATGACGACTTTGCCCTTCCGCGGTCCCTCTCAAAGGGGGCGTCCAGGATCAGCTCTGCGTTGTTGTGGCCGTTCAAATGGCAGGTATCATTGAGAAGGGCAACGTTCGCTTTTTAACGATTGAACAGGATCTCAGTCATGGCGGTATTGTCTGCCTTGAGCCAAAACATGCGATTCAAGTCGAGACCCAGAATGGAGCAGAGATACACCTTGATGACGCCGCCATGCGTCACGACCAGCACGTTCCCATCGGGGTGCTCCTTTCGGAGATCCTCAAGGGCGGCGATCGCCCGCTGCTGAAAGGCGCGGATCCCTTCTCCTCCCGGCGGTCCTGGAGCCTCGAGTGGACTGTCGTGCCAGCGATCGTACGCATCGCCATAGATGGCCCTGATCTCCTCCGCGGTCTTCCCTTCCCACGCTCCCAACCGGATCTCTTGAAGGCCATCAACGGGTTGAGCTTGAAAGCCGACCGACTCGCCGAGCACGGAGGCCGTCTCCAGGGCTCGCCGGAGTGGGCTGGTGTAAAAGCCGGCAAATGGTCGCCCCTGTAACCTCGAAGCGAGCAGCGCCGCTTGGGCTCGGCCGCGATCGCTCAGGCCGGGGTTCATATGTCCCTGGACTCGACGGTCCTGATTCCAGGTTGATTCCGCATGACGGATGAGGATCATTCTTCGTCTGCTTCTCTCGTCGTCTGCCGGTCTGTCTGTCAGAAGCGGTCAGTTCCAGAAGGCCTGGAAGCCCGTCTTCTCATCGGCCCCCTGCCCTTCGCCGTCGGTGCTCCCGCCTGATGGCCGCCTCGGCCATCCGTCTGCGGTCTTCATCGGTTTCGGGAATCAGCGGCGGAACGTGGCATGGTGTCCCGTCGCCGCCAAGGGCGACGTACACGATGTAGGCGGAAGAGATGTG
>JACQEV010000139.1 GCA_016200385.1 Candidatus Methylomirabilota bacterium | reverse complement strand
CGGCCATCTTCAGGTCGGCGAGGCGAGCGTTGCCATCGCGGTGGCTGCCCCACATCGCCACCAAGCCCTAGCGGCCTGCGCCTATGCCATTGATCGCCTCAAAGAAACCGTTCCGATCTGGAAGAAGGAGGTCTGGACCGACGGCGAAGAGTGGGTGGGCCCCACCGCCTAGGTTTCGAGTTTCGAGTTCAAAGTTTCGAGTCATCTCGACCCGAAACCCGAAACTGCCCCCTCACCTTTGTCCTCTCCCCCATTGGGGGAGAGGGGTGGGTGAGGGGGTTAGGCCCGATACGCTTCTGCGTCGATGATTCGCGCGGCGATGGCCCTTCTCAGGCGTGTGGTGTTGATGGGCGTGTAGCGGGCGAACTTCTTCAGGGCGCCAAGCTGTGTCCGCAGGGTATCCCCCTCCTCCATACTGGCCAAGCCCTCCTTGGCCAGCAACTCGATCCGGGCGAAGGCATCGTTAAAGTAAACCTTGACCATATCGGCTTTCGGCCGAGCCGCGTCCTCCCCGTCACGCGCCGCCGACTTGAGCGCCCGCAGCAGCGCGCTTTCCATAGCAAACAACTCGATCGTCAGGTCACTTAACACCCCCAGGATCTCCTGCTCATCCTGAAGCTTCTCCCGGTACTTTTGTGCGGCAGCTCCGGAGACCATCAAGGTGATCTTCTTGCCCAACTGGAGCATCCGGATTTGCTCCCCAAGCGGACCCTTCGGCGCCTCCTCCTGACTCGGGTTATAAGTGAGCAACTCACCCATCAACTTCTGCGCCGCGACGAAGAGAGGCAGGCGTCCCTGCAGGGAGCGACGGAATAGCGTGGCGGGAATCAATAGCCGGTTGATCTCGTTGGTCCCCTCGAAGAGCCGGTTGATTCTGGCGTCCCGGTAAATCCGCTCGGCCGGAAAGTCCGCGATGTAGCCGTAGCCGCCGAAAATCTGGACGGTCTCGTCGGCCACGTAATCGAGCGCCTCGGAGGCGTAGACCTTGTTCATCGAGCACTCGACCGCATACTCCTCAACTCCCTTTGCGGTCTCGAGCCCGGCCTCCTCGCCCTCCCGGTCGATGCCCGACAGGATCGACTCGATCAGGCCTCCTGTCCGATAGAGCATGGACTCGGCTACATAAGTCCGAATCGCCATCTGGGCCAGCTTCTTCTGAATCAGGCCGAAGGAGGCGATGGGTTGCCCGAATTGGGTCCGCTGCTGTGCGTACTTCACGGCCTCGCGCAGGGCGATCTTGCAGGTGCCCAGGCAACCGGCCCCCCCGGGCACTCTCCAGGATCACGCCTCGCGTTCACGTCCCCTTGATCCCCATCTTTTTCTCTTCGGGTCCCAGGGTGACGCCGGGAGTGTTCTTGTCGATGATGAAACCGGTGAACTTGTCGCCGTCCACCTTGGCATAGGTGATGTAAAGGTCGGCAAAGCCCGCGTTGGTGATGAACTGTTTCGTCCCGTTCAAGATATAGTACTTTCCATCGGGCGAGAGGACGGCTTTCGTCTTGGCGCCAAGGGCGTCGGAGCCCGAGACTGGCTCGGTGAGTGCATAGGAACCGATCTTTGCGCCGGTGGCCAGCAGAGGCAGGTAGCGTCTCTTCTGCTCCGTATTGCCAAACCAGGCGATGGGGAGTGATCCGATCCCCGTGTGGTCCAACACCGAGATAGCGAAGGAACCGCCCTCGATCATCTGCTCGGCGATCACGAGGGAGGTGATGAGGTCTATGCCGAGACCGCCATACTTGGTCGGAATGTCTACCGAGAGCAGCCCCAGCTCTCCCGCCTTTCTGAAGAGCTTCACCGTCAGGTCCCAATCCTGGTGCTCGATCTGCTCGGTCTTGGGCGTGACCTCGGATTCGATAAACTCGCGCGTGACCTTCCCCATCATCTTCTGCTCGTCGTTCAGGTCTTCGGGGGTGAAGATCTCCTGGGGAGGCGTTTCCCGGACCAGAAAGCCACCACCTTGAGCGACCTCTCTCTGTGTCACAGCCATTTGGTTATCCTCCGATAGTAGGGAACTGAATCAATAACGTGCGATGTGCCAGGTGCGGAGTCCCCGTAGGGGCGCTGCTTGCTGCGCCCTTGCAAGGCGTACCGCGGCTCACATGCGTTCGAAGATGCCGGCTGCGCCCATCCCACCGCCAATGCACATTGTGACCATCCCGTAGCGTGCCTTTCGCCGCCGCATCTCGTGCAACAACGTCGCGGTAAGCTTTGCGCCGGTGCATCCGAGGGGATGACCCAAGGCGATCGCCCCGCCGTTGACGTTCACCCGCTCGGGCGGCAGCTTCAGCGCGTTGATGACCGCAAGGGCCTGGGCGGCGAACGCCTCGTTCAGCTCGATCAGGTCGATCTGGTTCAGGGTGAGGCCCGCGAGGCGCAGCGCCTTGGGGACGGCCTCCACCGGGCCGATCCCCATCAGCTCAGGCGCGACCCCCGCGACGGCGAATGCTCTGAAGAGACCGAGTGGCTTCAGGCCCAACTGCTCCGCCTTCTCCCTTGACATCACCACTGCCGCGGCCGCGCCGTCGCTGGTCTGCGACGAGTTGCCGGCCGTGACTGTCCCATTCGCGTGGAAGGCGGGCTTCAGTTTGCCGAGCGCCTCGGCGGAGCTGTCGAATCGCACCCCCTCGTCGGTATCGAAGATCACCTCCTTGATCGTGATGTGCGGCTTGCCCTCCCCCAGAAATTGCTTCTTTACGACGGCGAGCGGCACCACCTCGTCCTTGAATCGCCCTTCCCGGATCGCGGCGGCGGCCTTGACGTGACTTTGCAGGGCGAAGGCATCCTGTTCTTCTCTCTCAACCCCGTACTTGCGTGCGACGTTTTCGGCGGTGATTCCCATCGAGGTATAGGCTGTCGGATAGTGCTCGGCGAGGTAGGGGTCGGGGGCGTATGTGTTCCCGCTCATCGGGATCATGCTCATGCTTTCGGCGCCGCCGGCGATGATGATATCGGCGAAGCCGGACATGATCCGCTCGGCCGCCAAGGCGATGGTCTGAAGCCCCGAGGAACAAAAGCGGTTGACCGTTTGCCCGGGCACGGTGTAGGGAAGTCCGGCTCGCAGCGCCGCGGCCCTCGCCATGTTCAGGCCCTGCTCGGCTTCAGGGAACGCGCAGCCGATGATGACATCCTCGATCTCCTCAGGCTTCAGTACCGACACGCGCCTTGTGAGATCGGCGATGACGGCGGCCACCATGTCGTCAGGGCGCGTCTCCCTCAGCGTCCCATGTGGTGCCTTGCCCACCGCCGTCCGTAGCGCCCCCACAATCACCGCCTCTCTCATTTAATCTCCTTCATCATCCCTATCGCCTAATTCATCAATTTGCAGGTTGGCGAACACCGCGCCGGGCCAAGAAACGAGCATTGCAAGGCGCGGCCTTCGGGGCCGACCGAGGCGTACTTTCTCAGGTACGTCGCAGGGAGTGCTCCGTGGGCAGCAACGCCGCAAGGCGAAGTTAATTGGGCCGGCGCTAATTTCTCAGGGGCTTGCCGGTCTTGAGCATATGCTGCATCCGCTCCTGGGACTTCCGTTCGCCGCACAGGCTCAGGAAGGCCTCGCGCTCCAGATCCAGCAAATACTGTTCGGTGACCAACGTTCCGGGCATGACGTTGCCTCCGGCAAGGACGCTGGCCAATTTCTTGGTGATCAGTTCGTCGTGATCGCTGATGTAGGCCCCGGACTTCATATTGTACAGTTGCGTCTCCACCGCGGCGATGGCTCGCGCCCCGAGGACCTTGATGTCATCCCTTGGGCGCTTTGGGGTATACCCTTCGGCCACCAGCGCGAGGGCTACCTGCTTCGCGTCATGCAGCAGGCGATCCTGATTCATCGTGACCGTATCGGTCAGCCTGAGGTGGCCGAGCCGCTGCGCATCCTTCGCGCTCGTTGACACCTTGGCGAGTGCGATCGTTTCGAACGCGTGACGGACGAACGGCAGCAGATCAACCTCCACTCCCTCCAGGAGCCCCTCCATGCTTCGGAGCAGCATCTCCTTGCAGCCGCCGCCGGCCGGGATCAGCCCCACGCCGATCTCGGGAAGGCCGATGTAGGTTTCGGCGGCGGCGCGGATCTTGGTCGCGTGCAGGCAGATCTCGCACCCGCCGGCGAGCGTCATGGCGAATGGGGCTGCCACCACCGGTTTCTCGAACAGCTTGACCTGCATGACGGCGTCCTGGAAGGCCAGCACCATCAGGTCGATCTCGTCCCAGTTCTCATCCTGCGCCTCGAAGAGCAGGGCCATCAGGTTCGCCCCGACGCAGAAGTGTTTCCCCTGGTTTCCGATGACCAAGGCGTCAAATCGCTCGGCGCAGACCTCGAGGCTTGTGCGCAGCATCTGGACGATATCGGGCCCGACGGCGTCATTTTTTGAGTGGAATTCGAGGCAGGCGATGCCATCTCCCAAGTCGAGGAGCGAGGCGCCTGGATTTCGCGCCACCACCCGCTCACGCTCATGGAGCGCCCGCAATAGAATAAAGCCGGGTCGCTCCGGGCTCTCGACCTGTTTGCCGACGCGGATGTCGAAGGCATACAGCCGCCCCGCCTCCCGACGGTA
>JACQEV010000138.1 GCA_016200385.1 Candidatus Methylomirabilota bacterium | reverse complement strand
ATGCGCGGCCAGTGGTGGGCCGCTCAACCGAGGCGAACGCGCTGACGCACCAGATCCGCCAACGCCCGCATATAGAGGGGATGATCATTCATGGTGCTGGCGCGTCGCAGGTCGATCCCCAGTTTATCGGCGACCGCCTTTGCCTCCACATCGAGATCGAACAGCACCTCGACATGATCACACACAAATCCGATGGGTGCCAGGACCACTGAGCGAATCCCCTCGGCCGAGAGTTCCGTCAGGACGTCACGCACATCAGGCTTCAGCCAGGGCTGCCGCGGATCACCGCTACGGCTCTGATAGGCGAGCGACCACCGAGGGTGGCTCAGTGCCTCGGCAACGAGTCGGCAGGATTCCAGGAGCTGCTCAACGTACGGAGAGGCGGCCGCCATCGAGGAGGGAATGCTGTGGGCCGTAAACACCAGCGGTGTATTGCGCCGGCGCTCGGGAGGGATCTCTTGTAGTCGATGGCGTATCTGGTCGACCATGGCCGCGATGAAGTCCGGACGGTTGTAGCAGGGCTGGGCGTACTCCACTCGCGGCGCTCCGGGCCCGGCGGCCTGCAGCGCGTCGGTGACCGCCTTCACATACTTCCCCCAGCTCGCAGCCCCCGAGTCGTGGGCAGCCATGATGATCCCGATGGCGCGCCGCGCTCCATCCCGCATCATCTGCTGGACCGCCTCGCCCACCAGGGGATGCCAGTATCGCATCCCCACGTAGACTGGAAGCCTTGGCCCCTCGCGGTCGAGCAGCTCTGCCAGGCCCTTCGCCTGACGGAACGTCAGCTCGTTGATCGGCGACCTGCCGCCAAGCGCTTCGTAGTGATGGGCCACCTCCTCCAGACGGCCGGGTGGGACCGGGACGCCCTGAAGCACATTGCTCAGGAATGGACGGATCTCTTCCGACTTCGTAGGGCCTCCAAACGCGACCATCAAGACGGCATCGAATGGCTCGGCCATCTCACCGCTGCGTCGCTTCGTGAACGTAGTCGATCAGAGCGCGCAGGTGGTCCACCGGAGTTTGCGCCAACACTCCATGGCCGAGATTGAAGATGTGGCCGGGGCGTCGCGCCGCGCGCTCCAGAATCCGGCCGGCCTGCCGTCGAATCTCATCGGGCTCAGCGAAGAGCGCCACCGGGTCCAGGTTGCCCTGCACGGCCACCTGGGGACCGAGGCGGGCCCAGGCCTCGGCAAGGTCCACCCGCCAATCCAGCCCGATGACATCTCCGCCGGCATCCCGCATCAACGGCAAGAGCGTGGCCGTGTCTGTCCCGAAATGAATGACCGGCACGCCCGGCGTCAGGCGCGCGATCGTTCGACGCGAGTGGGGCAGGACAAACTCGCGATAATCATCCGGACTCAGACACCCGACCCAACTGTCAAATAACTGCACCGCCTGGGCCCCCGCACCGATCTGGCCATTGAGGTATTCCGCCACTGCAGCGGACAGCCGTTCCATCAGGTCGTGCCAGGCCGCCGGATCGCGATACATCAGTGTCTTTGTGTGTTGGTATTGGCGCGACCCGCCCCCCTCGATCAGGTAGGAGGCCAGCGTGAAGGGCGCGCCTGCAAACCCGATGAGGGGAATCGCGGGGGGAAGGGCCGCGCGCGCGAGGCGCACGGCTTCGAAGACGAACGACAGTGAGTCCTGGGCGTCAACGGGCTGCAGTCTTTTCACGTCGGCCCCGATCCTCACGGGGCGATGGATGACCGGCCCATCGCCCTTCGTGAACTCCAGCCCGATCCCCATCGGCTCCACCACCAACAGGATATCTGCGAAGATGATGGCGGCATCTACCCCGAGTCGCTCGGCAGCCGTGACCGTCACCTCCGCCGCCAGATCGGGGCGGTGACACAGCTCCAGGAACGAGACCTTGGCCCGAATCTCCCGGTATTCCTGAAGATACCGCCCGGCTTGCCGCATGATCCAGATCGGGGTATAGGGAGTTGGCTCCAGGCGACACGCCTTCAGGAATGGACTCTCCCTCAGCAGAGTTGCGCCTCGGTCCTCTCGCCCCTCGCAAATCGCCCCTCGCACTGCTCTCGCTCTCTTGATCCGCCGAAATACGTGCGCATGACGCGCGGCCGTGACGACCAGATGACCCATCTTGGGGTGTTCCGGCTCCAGGTCCACACCCAGGCTATGCTCACGCAACGCCTCGCTGCACATGGGACCGATCGACGCGACGACCGTGTCCCGCAACGCTGCCCGCAGTGACTCCTCCAGGCCGGATTCGCCCGCTACCTGAAGGAGGTGATCTACCTGGACGGAGGTGGTAAAGAGGACCAGATCAACTTGGCCCTCGATGATGGCCATGATCGCCCGACGCAGCGGCCCGCAATCTTCTGGCAGTGCCCACCGGTAGACCGGGACTCGCATCACCGAGGCGCCGTTCGCCTCTAAGCCTGCAAGCAGCTCCGGGTTGCCGCGCCCATACTCCTGCACCGCCACGCGCCGACCCGACAGCGAGATCGCCGCTGCGTCGATCGCGCTCAGGATCTCGCGCCACGTATTGGGCTCGGGGACGGCCACCGCGATCGGGACGCCCAGCTCGCGCAGGACTGCCTGAGGTTTTGGGCCGCGGACGATCGTTGGGATTCGGCCAAGGGCCGCGAGGAACTCCGCCCGCGGGAGGGCGGTTTCCACCGCGGCAACCAAGGCACGGGTGCCAACCCCGGTCAGCAGCACGACCAGATCGATCCGCCCGGCCAATAACTCTTTGGCGAAGTCCAACGCTGCGGGGTTCTCTTCCAACGGGATCTCGCGCACGGCCGGCGCCGAGATCGGGATTCCTCCATGCCGGCTGATCAGGTCGGCCATGGCAGTGGCCATGCGACTCTCGAAGGTCACCACCTGAAGCCCGGTCAACCCGGTTATCGTAGGAGCGACTACCTGCTCCATCGCAGATCTCCCCAGCAGTCCGTCAGCCGCGTTGATGGCCTCATTCGCTCCATGGTATCGCAGAGGTAACCTATAGTATACGTGCAGGGGTCCGGAAGCGCCATACCAAATCCACCGCTCCCACGAATCACCCGGGTCATGGGAACCGGCCTCGGCGACTTTCGTCTTGACTTGGGAGAGAAAGAAAGATATCAAGCCCTCCTGAGGGTTGTTGGGGGGGGCCAGGGCGCTTCGCCGAGGGACTCGGACCTCCCGCTTCACAATCACGTAGTGACGAGCCCAATGAGAGACCTGGACTTCCGGGCCGCCGCT
>JACQEV010000146.1 GCA_016200385.1 Candidatus Methylomirabilota bacterium | reverse complement strand
TGAATGTTCGTGAAGGTCGCGCCCAGCATCAGGCGCGCCAGCGCATGCATCTTGACCACCTCGCTGCCGGTCGCTCCCTGGCGCACCTCGTTCACCAGCTTGCGCCGGTACATCGGCGCCTCCTGATAGATCAAGCTCAACGGCACGAATTCGGTGAACCCTCCCGTATCTTTCTGGATGTCGCGCAGGAGCGCCATGTGCTTCACCCAGTGGATCGGCTGCTCGATGTGCCCGTACATGATCGTGGAGGTGGTCCGGATACCCAGGGAGTGGGCGGTGGTGATGACCTCGATCCACTGGCGGGTGGTGATTCGGCCGCGGGAGATGATGTCACGAATCTCATCGTCAAGGATCTCGGCCGAGGTCCCGGGAAGCGTATCGAGACCGGCCTCCTGGAGCGCCATGAGATAAGGCCGGATGGGGATTCCGGATCGTGTGGAGCCGTACAGGATCTCTTCTGGCGAGAAGGCGTGAATGTGGATCTGCGGCAACTCCTGCTTGATGGCACGACAGAGGTCGATGTAATAATGGCCATCAAGTTTTGGAGGGAGGCCAGCCTGGATGCACACCTCGGTAGCGCCCATCTCCCAGGCTTCTTTCGCCCTTCTGACCACTTCCTCCAGTGGGAGGAGGTACCCCTCCTCTTCCCGGTGGTCCCGGCTGAACGCGCAGAAGGTGCAATGTTTGATGCACACGTTGGTGAAGTTGATGTTGCGGTTGATCACATAGGTGACGGTGTCTCCCACCTGGCGCCGCCGCAACTCATCGGCCACCATGACCAGCGCTTGCAGATCCAACCCCTGGGTTTGGGTGAGGCGCAGCCCCTCTTCCGGGGACAGTTCTCGGCCCTCAAGCGCGGCCTCTAGCGGGCGCGCGACGTCAGGCTCGATCCGGCAAAGGAGCCGGCCAAGCTCCTCATCTCGTGGGAAAGACTGCTCCTGTCTCATGTTATACCACCTCCTTTGGGTACCCGGCCTCGTCCACCAGGGCCATGATCCTGGGGGCCAGCGTGGGAGGGATGAACCCCTCTTTCTGGACGATATACTCCGGATAGATCGTAAGCCGCTCTCTCAAGCGGTGACCGAGGGATGCGGTCCCATCGCGTAGCGTCGTGATCTGAGGCCACGGCGCCTCGGGGTTGATGAAGTCCTTCGTGAGCGGCGAGATTCCACCCCAGTCGTTGATCCCCGACAACAGCAGCAGGGGGTAGGCGTCGGGTGTCAGGTTTGGTGGGGCCTGAAGGTTCATCTCTGCTCCCAGAATCAGGCGTGCGACGGCAAGTGTCCTGAGCATGTCGAGCAACGTTGGCTCCGGATGGGCTTGCATTAAGATTGTCGGTTTGGCTCGGAAGTTCTGGATGATCACCTCCTGGATATGGCCGTAGGTCGCATGGAGCGTCTTGATGGCAAACAGGGAGTCGATCCGCTCCTCAAGGGTCTCGCCGATCCCGATCAGGATTCCGGTGGTGAATGCGATACGGAGCCGTCCGGCCCCTTCGATAGTCCTGACTCGAAGGAGGGGGTGCTTGTCAGGCGCCGGATGATGCGGCCCGCCGGGTTGCATGAGCCGCGCGCTCACCGATTCCAGCATGAGGCCCATACTGGCGTTTGAGTCGCGCAGCATCGCCATCTCCTCGATGGTCATCGTTCCGGGATTGGCGTGGGGGAGGAGCCCTGTTTCTGTCAGTGTGTGCCGGCAGATCGATGCGAGGTATTCGATCGTGGTCCGATAGCCGCGATCGGTAAGAAAGCGCCTGGCCTCCGGGAAGTCCAGCTCGGGCTTCTCGCCAAGGCTGAAGAGGGCCTCCTTGCACCACAGCATGGCACCGGCAGAGGCGATGACCAGGACCTCCTCGGCGGTCAAGAAGCCGTCACCCGGCTCCCCGGGGTCCCGGCGGAAGGTACAGTAGCCACACCGATCGCGGCAGAGCCTGGTGAGGGCGATGAAGACCTTTTTCGAGAAGCTGACCGTCCGCCCCTTTCCAGTGTCGCGAATGGCAGAGGCCAGATCCAGGAGATGGAGCAGATGGCGGCCTGAAGCCCGCATCAGCGCGAGGGCGTTCTCGCGCGTAAGGGGCTTGCCAGAGCTTGCCGCCTCCAGCGCAGTCTCAATGGCCGGACAGGCTGGCCCCGGCGCCGGCTCGCGATCCAACAGCCCTAACTGATTCAGGACTTCGCTGGCGGAAGTGGACATACGATCTCCAAGAAGTTCAGAGTTCGGAGTTCATAGTTCAGAGTAAGAGCAGTCGCAGATCCTTTTTCCTGCTATGAACTACGAACGCTCTTCGTTCTACTCTGAACGCCCTTGGGTTCAGAGTTCAGAGTTCCTGCTGCCTTTCGGTTTAGTTTGTGCTCACCGGCTACGAACTATGAACGCTTTACGTTCTACTATGAACGATTTACTCGAATGTTCCCCAGGATACGACCTTCGTGGGCGTGATGGCGATTACCGGATTGACGCCCTCAGCCAGGTTCATGGCTTGGTACTGGGGATACTTCTTACGAAGGAGGTTTACCGCTCGACTATGCTCCGTGCCCTCAGGCTCGATCGCCGCAATCCCGTGGATGATGATGAAGCGGAGGCGACTCCAGTCCTCGTCATACTCGTCGATGATCACACAAATCCGGGGGTTAGCACGGATGTTCACAAGGCGTCGAAGCAGGTTGGCTTCAACGCGTTTGGGCTTCTTGTCCACGGCCGAATAGAGTCGAGATCCGTCGTATGCGTAACAGATCGGGACGATATGAGGACAGCCGTCAGCGTCAACTGTCGCCATCCTGGCCACGCGGCTGGTCTGGATAAAAGTTTGGATCCCTTTCGAAAGTTCCACGGGACCTCACCAACTTGGAGGGCAGCATGATAGCGGCGAGATTGCACGGATATTGACTTTATAGCATCAGGGGTATATCGTCAACAGCAATCCCGGAGCGCAACGGTTCACTGTGGACCGAAAGGCGTTCACGGTTCAGAGTAAGACAAAAGATCTACGATTGATGTTTTTGCTATGAACCATGAACTGTGAACGACTTTCCCCGGCCGGAGAGAGATGCCTGCAGCGAAGAAACTCGTGATCGGGCGCCGCGCGCCGGATTTCACCCTCCCTTCAACCGGGGGGAAGGCCATTCGGCTCAGCGACTTTAGGTGGAAGAAACAGGTTGTGCTGGCCTTCTACTGTCTTGACTGGACCCCTGGCTGAGCGACGGAGATCCCTTCGTTGCAGGCGCGGGTCGCCGACTTCGAAAGGGTGGATGCCCAGGTGCTGGGCATCAGCGTGGATAGCGTGCCATGCCACGAGGCCTGGGCGGCCTCCCTCGGAGGAGTCACCTTCCCGCTTTTGAGCGATCTTCACCGGCGGGTGTGCGCAAGGTATGGCTTGCTCTGGAAGTCGTACAATATTGCCAGAAGAGCGGTGGTCCTCGTAGACAGGTCGGGGATCATCAGATACATTGAAATCTTTGAGAAGGGGCTTCCTGATCCCGATCGGTTGCTTTCCGTCCTGCGGGCCACGAGCATCTCTGCGCCGAAGAAAAGGCGCGCCACTTGATGACGCCTGACGTGGACGGGATTATCGAAGGGTGCCCTCGCTGCGGTGGCCCGCTCAACGTCAGAGAGCACGATCTCAAGCCGGAGCTGTGCAGCCTGTATGTCAAGAGCGGACCGGGGCCCAAGGGGTATCGCCGGCCCCTGCTCGCCTTCTGCGAAAACGAAGTCCTCATGACCTGCCCCGCTTGCTCGTACTGGGTCTCCTTTTCTATTTGCTGACGGCATGACTCATCCTCCGCAAGATCAGATTCGCCGAGCCCTTTCGCGGCGGCAGCGCAAGATTGTGGCCGATCCGAGCCTCAGGAAGGCTGCTGTTCTCATGCCGCTGTACGAAGACGACAGTGCCCTTCACATCCTGTTCACCAGGCGAAGTGAAGAGATGCCGCAACACAAAGGCCAGATCGCGTTTCCGGGTGGCTGTCAGCACCCTGACGATCAAAGCCTTCGCGCCACCGCCCTTCGGGAAACCGAGGAGGAGATCGGGCTCAGGGCGGGCGACGTGGAGATCCTGGGTGAGCTGGACGACACCGCCACCGCGACAACCCGCTTCATTGTCACGCCCTTTGTGGGATTCATCCCCCATCCATATCCGTTTCGGGTCAACCCGGCCGAGATCGTTGAGCTAATCCCGCTTCCCCTTTCCCTCCTGTGCGATCCTTCCCTCTTCAGAGAGGAGCTGTGGGACCGTGATGGCGTGAAGACCCCGGTGTACTTCTACATGGTTGGCCCGCATGTGATCTGGGGATTGACCGCACGGATCCTGAAACAGTTCTTGGAGGCCGTTGTCTCCACCAGCAAGGCTGCCCTTTAAGATCGAGCCGCCGCCGCACGCCGCCACAGGCGGTTTTTCTTGCGCATCCCGACATGCTCCTCTAGAATGTTCAGAGTAGACCTAAGGGCGTTCATAGTTCAGAGTTCACAGTAAGACGTCAATCGCAAGATCTCTTTTGTTGCTATGAACTATCCGCTCT
>JACQEV010000142.1 GCA_016200385.1 Candidatus Methylomirabilota bacterium | reverse complement strand
GCATCCAACAGGCCCCGATCACCGCTCCGGCCGCTGTCGAACACATCAAAGCCATCGCCCCTGCCCACGACCGCACCGTCCCCACCCCCCAAGCCGAGGGCTCCACGCCTCCCCTTGAGGATATTTTCTTCGACTACGACCAAGCGCTCGTCCGCCCCGACGCTATAGCAGCGCTCAAGACCAATCTACAATGGCTCACCCAGCACCCCGCCGCCACCGTGCTCATCGAGGGCCACTGCGACGAACGGGGCTCCGTCGAATACAACCTGGGCCTCGGGCAACGACGGGCCGAGGCCGCTGCAGACTATCTCGTCAAGGCCGGTATGACCCCCGGACGTCTCGCCGTGCACAGCTACGGCAAGGAGCTCCCCTTCGCCATCGGTCACGACGAGAGCGCCTGGCGCCTCAACCGACGGGCCCACTTCCGCCTCGTCCAGGGTCAAGGATTGGCCATCATCCCATTCATACAGGCCAAATAAGCTCTCCTAGACCATAGCCTGACGATTCCGAGGTAGGCTAATGCACCTTCCCGCACCGCTCGGCCAGGCTTCACCGCTCGACCACGGCAACACCACCGCGGTCGATCTTCACGCCACGCTCCTTCGGCTCGCCTCCTCCATCGAGCGGCAATATGTCCAAGTCGGACGCATCTTACTGCTCGCCCGCGACCAAGAGCTCTTTCGCGATTGGGGCTTCACCACCCTCGAGGCCTTCGGCGAAACCGTGCTCCACTTCAAGCCCTACAAACTCCACTATCTGATGCGCGTCGCGGCCACCATCGATCGCCTTCACATCACGAACGGCGAACTCGCGGACATCACCTGGTCGAAACTCCTCATCATCGAACCAATCCTCACCCTTGCGAACAAGGTCAACTGGCTCACCCAAGCCAAAGCCTCCACCGTCACTATGCTACGCGCTGAGGTCGCAAGGGCGCGCGGCTTCGCCCCACCCGAAGCGCCACTCACCACCTTCTCAACGCGTCTCTCCCCTACGCAACGACAGACTCTTGAGGACGCTCTCGCTCTCAGCATGCGTCTTGCCGACACCACCAGCCGCGCTGTAGGTTTAGTCAGCATCGCGGAAGAAGCAATCAGTAGTTTCGCTCCCCTCCTAGCAGCGCAAGACATGCTCCCCCTCTCGCTCCCAGTAGGTTCTTGTGATTGCTTAGGAGACGCCTCAAGCCCATCGATCCATCTCGGAGGTGAGCAATAAATGCGGCAGCTGATCCAGACTGGATAATCGGATCCCCGCGACAATGCGAGGGCCCGCAACTTTCAAACAGTACACCTCAAACCTATTGACATTTCAATAAGTTAGGCTGTATCCACTCAAGAAGGACTCCTGGACACACATCCCAGGATCCCCCCATCAGCTGGAGTTAAGTTTTACGCTGGCCACGTTAACCGCGACGTTAACCCTTCCCCGGCTACAGGTACCGCCGTACCCACAGAATGGCCCCTCCCCGAATCCCGATAACGATGACCTCACTGGGGCCACAGGATCAGTCACCCCCTGTTTCGGTTGAGCCTCTGGACCGGCCTCGACCCCAGGACACGATGTGCTCCCCCTCGACTCCCCCTCCGATCTCTCCATCACCGCGGCGCAGGGGGAAGAGGAGATGGACCCGCTTTGGGGAACGGGGCCCGGGATTCCACGAGCCGAGGGAGGGCGCAGGGATGAATCAACGATTCGCGATGCTCCCTATCTGGATGACAAGAGGAACGGTCCCTGCGCCCGCCGGGCCCTCAAGAAGCTCCTCCTATATTGCTTTAATTTGTTCGATCGTGGTGGCAGCCCCGAACTGTCACACTCGTCCTGGGAATTGGTGAGGCCAGTCTTTCGCCACTACGGATTCGGCGTTGGTGACAGATGCCCTCCTGCTGTGCCTCCACTCGCCTTCAAGTGGATAGGAATTCCGGCCACAACAAGGTAGACCTCTTCCGCAAGGAATGCAACCTGTTGGTTCATCCAGCTTAGCACGTCCGTGAATCGTCGGGCGAGTGGGATCACGGGCACGATACCCAGACCGACCTCCTCTGAGACCATTATGACTGTTGCACCCCGGCGGCCACAGGCTCGAGTGAAGCTGCCCACTTCTTCCTGAAGAACCCCCCGGAGCCTCGGGAGGCTTAGGCTGCGGCGGTGTTGAGACCCAAGGTGATTTGTAACGAGCATGCCGAGGCTTTCCAGGATGACAACCTGCGAGGGAGGCGCAGCCGCCAGAGCCTCGCCCAGGCCCCTTTGGACCTCAAGCGTGTACCATGCTTCTGGCCGGCGGGCCCGGTGATTCTCGATGCGCCGGCGCATCTCTGCATCTCGTGGATCGGCCGTCGCCACGTAGCATACTGACCCGCCGAGAGACACCGCGTACCGCTCGGCGAACTCGCTTTTCCCGCTCGCCGTTCCTCCCAGGATGAGGATCATCCGAGCCTCAGAAGCCGACCGTTTCATGGTTCAGCGTTACAAGCCAGCCGTGATTAGAGGTCAATTTGAGGGAAGAAATCGCACCGAGATTGATGACGAACCGCGTAACCGCCCGCGGCGGCAATTGTAAGGCATGGCAGAGGAGAACCCGAAGCGATCCGGCGTGAGCCACGACAATTGCCGCCCCCTCAGTCCGGCTCGACCGGAGATCCCTCCAGAACCTTCCTACCCGAGACCAAAGGGACCGAAGCGACTCTCCCTCGGGCGGCACGGTTCTCCACGGATCAGCCAGCCACCTCTGGTAGAGCCGGCGCTCCCGCGGAGCCAGGTTGCGCCAGGACCGCCCCTCCCATTCCCCAAAGTCTAGCTCGGCGAGTTCGGGCCGGATCTCGACCGACACTTTCTGGATGGAGGCGATGCATCGGGCAGTCTCGAGCGCCCTCCGCTTTGGACTGGAGATGACTCGCTCGGCGGGCACTCTCGCCATCTTCCGGGCGATCCGCTCAGCATGCCGTCTTCCCCTAGAGCTGAGGGGCGGATCACTTCGGCCGACGAACTGACCCTCCCGCGTGCCGACGGCCTCGGCATGCCGAACCAGGAAGACTTGCTTCGCCGGAAATTCGCCCTTACGTACTGGAACCGAGGACCGCTTGGGTCGCAAAGGCACCCACCACCGCCAAGACCATCCCGATGGCAGTCACCAATTTCGCGCGCAGGATGGCTCGTGCATCCAGCTCCGTTTCCGGATCGCCTAGAGCATAGGCCCCCCGTTTCGTCAACCGGACGCCCAGGATCCCGGCCATGGCGGACATGGTCCACCCGGCATTCGGGCTCGCCGTCATCCCGCGGTCACGCACGAGAATCCGAAGCCCCGAGCGGACGTCACCACCCACAACACCGCCGGCCAGTAGCAGGAGCAATGCGGCGACTCTCGCCGGGATCAGGTTGGCGAGGTCATCCGCCCGCGCCGCAGCCTTGCCGAGATATTCGTGCGCAGTATCCCGGTACCCGAGCATGGCGTCCGCGGTATTCAGAAATCGATAGCCCACAGCAGCCGGCAGGCCGGCCACCGTCCAAAATAGGAGCGGCGCCACGACCGCATCGGTAAAGTTCTCTGCCAAGGACTCCACTGTCGCCCCGGCCACTTCTTCCGCCGTCAGCTCTTGCGTGGACCGGCTGACCAAGTGGACCCCCACCAGCCGTCTCGCCTCCGGCAAATCCGGGGCGACGAGCGCCGAGCGGACCTCCTCAGCAGCGCTAAGCAGGCGGCGGAGAGAGAATGTCGATTTGAGTAGAACCGCGTGCAGGACCACCCGCAGAGTCGGCGGCGCCTCTCTCAGGAAGGCCACAAGACCCCATGTCGCCGCGACGCACCCAGCGAATCCGGCGGCCAGCCCTAAAGCTCCGATGGCCAGGGCAGCGCCAGGGCGGCGACCTCGGCCACGGCGGCTAACCACAGCCAGATATCGGCCCATCCAGGAAACTGGATGGACAGTGTTAGGCGGCTCAGAGAGCACTAGATCAAGCAAGACTGCGAGCAGCAGGACGGTAGTGGTCTCTCCCATGATCCGGCAGGTCCCAGAGGACTCGGTGCACACATCGACCGATCAGCCAACCGACAAGTGTAACCGGACCCGCGTAAGGCAATGGCGATCCCTTCGACTCAGAGGCAACAGCGATGGCATCCGTAGAGGTCCCCGATGCGGGCCACCCCTCTGCCGTGCGCAGGCCCCTTGCTGATAGGGCAAGCGCCTTTGCCTCGGTAGCCGTGATCACCGCGTTTACCAGCGCGCCGCGGGTCAGGGGGGCGTTGACAAGGATCAGGAGGTTTATGGTTCCAGCAGGTCGAGGGGCTGGCGGACTTAACCCGGCGGCGCAGAGGTTCCCCAGTCCCACCGTTGCGATGATAAGCACTCGGATCCCGTCTCGCTCCGCCACCGCTATTCTGGGAGCATCCACTGGTGCCGCCGTCATGAACCCCAGTAAAGGTCTGGTTAGGCCGAGCGCGGCGGCCGCCCGACGGAGGTCATTGGCCGGGTTGCTCCCTGCATAGTCCCGGGGAACGCGCAGGACGAAAAAGTCCTGGATGAGGTCTTCCCCTGCGCCGACGACCGCCGAGGAGACGACTGCCCTTGGCTCGAGACTCCGAACGTGGAGCGTCTCCCGATCCATGGTGACCTCGATACCCGCGAACGGCACGGCTAGCTGGCGAAGCTGGTGGAGAAGAGGCACAGTGTCATCGCCTCCACTATTTCGATCACCAACCCGTAGATATCCCCCGTGAGGGCCGGTATCCGCCGGGAGGCAAACGCCCCGATTGCGAGGGCAACCGGTCCGGCCAACACTAGTCCTCCCAGGGCTAGAGGCCCGATCAGCAAGGCAACCAACAGCGGCAGGATGGTCGCCACCGCCAACTGCCTGACGCCGAGGCGCGCCGTCAAGGTGCTTCCAGTTGTCCTCTCAGGTCTCTGGTGATATCGAAAGGTCATCATGGTTACCAGCACCGACCATCGGGCGAGGATCGGCGCGATAAGAAGGGCGATGCGGGAGTGGCGTGACAGGCTTGCCAATGCCCCCGCCTTCACGAGCAGCACGATGCACCCGGCTGCAACGCCAAAGGCGCCTACGGCCGGGTCCTTTAGGATACGGAGCCGATCCTCAGGTGTCCGGTGGCCGAGAAGCGCATCAGCAGAATCCATCAGACCGTCCATATGCAAACACCCTGTCATCCCGAGCCAGACTGCCAAAGTGAGTGCCGCGGCCACCAAGGCTGGAAAGACCCCAACGAGGACGGTGTGAAACCCGAGAAGGCCCGCGCCGAGTGCCGCTCCCACCGCTGGGAACCACGCTGCAGCCCAGGGCTCCGGCGCCTGCGCCACAACCCTGGCCCGCGGGATGGGAAGGACAGTCAAGAACGCCAGGGCCTGGAGGAATCTGGTCATTCTGTCTCCGGGCGATTCGAGACACCTGCTTCCTCAAAGGTGGCCATCTCGGTGAGGATCCGGGCCGCCGCTTCAACAATCGGCATGGCAAGGACTGCGCCCGTTCCCTCCCCCAGCCGAAGGTCCAACTCCAGAAGAGGGCGAAGGCCTAAGTGTGCCAAGATAACGCCATGACCCGGCTCTGTGGACCGGTGGGCGGCAATGAGAAAGGGACGGACGCCCGGAGCAAGGCCGGTCGCAATTAACGCGGCCGCGCCACAGATGAAGCCATCGAGGAGCACAGGGATCCGCTGGGCGGCCGCCCCCAGGATCGAGCCGGCGATCCCCGCGATCTCGAGGCCACCCACCTTCGCCAGCACGTCGAAAGGGTCTTCCGGATCGGGCCGCAGGGTTTCGATGGCTTTCTCAATGACCCGAACCTTCTGCACCACTCCGGGGGACGAGAGGCCTGTCCCCGGACCCGTGACCTCCGCCGCCTGCCTCTTGCACAGGACGGCTGTGATCGCGCTTGCTGCCGTGGTGTTTCCGATCCCCATATCTCCTGTCGCCAGAAGGTCGAGGCCCGCCCGCCACTCTTCTTCGACGATAGCGATACCGACCTCCAGGCCCTGAAGGGCCTCGTGGCGGTTCATGGCCGGTCCGTGCAGGAAGTTGCGAGTCGCGCGGACCACCTTCCGGGACCGGATCCCTGGGGCCATGGGGATATCCGCATTCACCCCGACATCCACCGCGATCAAGCGGGCACCCGCGGCCCGTGCAAGGACGTTGATCGCGGCTCCCCCACGAGCGAAGTTGGCCAGCATCTGGGCGGTAACCTCTGAAGGGTACGCGCTCACTCCTTCTACGACTACGCCATGGTCCGCCGCCATAACAATCACGGCCTTGTGCCCGATCTGAGGCCGGGGATCGCCGGCAATACCGGCAAGCTGGATGGAAAGGGTCTCGAGCCGCCCAAGGCTGCCGGGAGGCTTCGTGAGGGTACCCTGACGCCTCCGAGCCTCCTCCATCGCCCAGGGCTCGAGCGGTCGAATGCGCCGGAGACACTCCTCTAAGGTCATCGTGTCGCACCCATCAGTTGCGACCATCTGGGGTCTCGATCCTGAGGGATGTGACAAACCAGTCGGGCCCCCCCGCTTATCAGGCGGGTCAACCAAGTCCGCTGTAAGCCAGGAAGGCGTCGAACCATCCGGTCACGGATCTGGCCGAGATCGTCCCGCCCCGCCTCTAACAGGAGACCGACAACCGTCCCGCTGTGGGCCACACAAACGCCGACCGCCCCCACCTCTCGCCCTTCCCGACAAACCTCGGAGAGAACCGGTTTCGGGAGGATACGCTGATTGCACGCCGCGCTGAGGGACGCGGCCTCTCCGACCAGCCGCGGGTCCCGAACCGCCATGCCGGTCCGCACCATCGCCAGCGCCTCGCGAAATTGCGCCTCCATCGCCCCAAGCAGCGACCGACGGTCCACCCGGTTGAAGGCCACGGTATCCACCCGGCCTCCGAAGTCCAAAACGAGGATTCCCAGGGGGAGGGGCTCTCCCAAGCTTTCAAGGAT
>JACQEV010000141.1 GCA_016200385.1 Candidatus Methylomirabilota bacterium | reverse complement strand
CCCGATATCGAGCTCGAGGCCTACTCCGATGGCTGCCAAGGCATTGGAGACGTTATGCAGGCCCGGAACCCCCAACTGCACCTCCCCGAGAGGGTGCCCTTTGAAGCGGACCTTGAAGGCCGAGGCCAGCCCCCGCAATGAGACCCCCTCTGCCGTCAAGTCAGCCGGCGTGGTCAGCGCATACGAGAGAACTCGCTTCTGCACCCTGGGCAGCAACTCTCGGATATGTCCTTGATCGAGGCAAAGAACGGCCGAGCCGTAGAACGGAACTTTATTGATGAACTCGATGAATGCCTCTTGAATCTGCTGCAGGTCTCGGTAATAATCCAGGTGCTCAGCATCGATGGTAGTCACGACCGCGATGGTGGGGGTGAGCTTGAGGAAGGAGCCGTCGCTCTCGTCAGCCTCCGCGACCATGAACTCCCCCCGCCCAAGCTTCGCATTGCTGCCCAGTGCATCCAACTTGCCGCCGATGACCATGGTCGGGTCAAGGCCAGCCTTAGCCAGGACCGTGGCCACCATGGAGGTCGTTGTGGTCTTTCCATGGGTGCCGGCAACCGCGACCCCGTACTTCATCCGCATCAGCTCGGCCAGCATCTCGGCTCGTTGAATGACCGGGATCGAGTGAACTTTGGCCGCCAGGATCTCGGGATTCTCTGGCGGCACCGCCGAAGAGCGGACCACGACATCGGCACCCTGCACGTGGGCCGGATCGTGCCCGATCCGGATGGCGACCCCGAGCTCCTGTAGGCGGAGGGTGTGCTCGGACACTTTCAGATCTGACCCGCTGACCTGATAGCCGAGATTGTGGAGGACCTCGGCGATGCCGCTCATACCAACCCCACCGATGCCGACGAAATGGATGCGGCGGATCTTCTTAAACATCGTCACACCGTGAATTACTGACGGCTGACCGCTGACTGCTGACCGCTGACTGCAGACTCCTCCTCGTCTTGGCGAGCGGCCGACGCAAACAGACCGATTGCGTCACGAGATCGGCCAAGCGGGCCGCCGCATCGGGCCTCGCCAGGCTCTTCGCCCTACCCGCCATCGCGTGAAGGCCATCCCTGTCGCGGAGAAGCGCCTTCACGATTCCGGCCACCGCTTCTCCGTTCAACCCGCGATCCTGGACCATTCGCGCTCCGCCGGAAGCGACCAGGGCTTCGGCATTCCAGCGCTGATGATCGTTGGCGGCAAAGGGGAACGGAACGAGAATCGACGGTTTCCCCAGGGCGCAGAGCTCCGCCACAGTGGTGGCGCCTGCGCGGCAGAGGCAGAGATCGGCGGCGGCATAGGCCACCGCCATCTCCCAAAAGAACGGCTCCACTACCGCCCGATGGCCTCCCGCGATGTACCCCTGTCGGACCGGACCAAGGTCGCGTGGGCCGGTCGCGTGGAGGAACTGGACCTGTCCTCGCTCGGATTCAAGTAAGGGGAGCGCCTCCAGAACCGCCTGGTTAAGCCGGTGGGCCCCTTGGCTGCCGCCGAAGATCAGCAAGGTGAGCCTATGCGGATCAAAGTCAAACCTGGCTATCGCCTCGGCCCTGTCCACGCCGAAGAGCTCTGTTCGAAGAGGATTGCCAGTCACCCGCACCTTTCCCTTTGGGAAAAAGCCTGAGACCCCCTCGAAGGCAACGGCCACGTAATCGACGATCATCCCCAGCCACCGGTTGGTGAGTCCGGGGAAGGCGTTCTGTTCATGGATGACCGTCGGGATCCCCGCAACTGCCCCTGCCAACACGATGGACGCAGAGGCGTAGCCGCCAAATCCGACCACAACATCGGGGCGGAAGCGTCGCAGGATTGACCGAGACAGGATGAGACTCGATGGGATCAGTGCGAGGCCTCGAAGACGCTGGGACAGGGCTTTGCCCTTCAGGCCGGAAGTCCTGATCCCCTCGAAGTCCCAACCCCTCTTGGCAAGCAGAGAAGCCTCGACGCCCCCCTGGGCACCGACGAAAAGGAGGGAGAGATCAGGGAGCCTGGACCGGAGTTCCTCGGCCAATGCAATGGCAGGGAAAAGGTGACCTCCTGTCCCGCCTCCCGCGATGATGGCCTTCACGAAGGTCGACCTCTCGCCACCTGATGGCGGGAGATGCTTAGGAGGATCCCGATGCACAGGAAGGTGGTGACGAGGGAGGAGCCGCCGAAGCTGACAAATGGCAGGGGTACACCAGTCGTGGGGAGCAGCCCAACGACCACCGCGATGTTGATGACGGCTTGTGAGACAAGAGTGAAGGTAATCCCCATCGCCGCATAGGTGCCAAATAGGTCTGGCGCGCGGAGCGCGATCCGGGTCCCGCGCCACAGAAGAATGCCGAAGAGACAGATCATCAGGAGGGCGCCCACGAGGCCCATCTCCTCGCCGACAATGGCGAAGATGAACTCGGTATGGGATTCGGGCAGGTAAAAGAGCTTCTGGATGCTATCGCCGAGCCCGCGCCCCAGGATCCCTCCTGGCCCCAACGCATACAGAGACTGGTGGATCTGATAGGCCGCCCTGGAGGAGGCGTGAGCCGGATCCATCATGGTCAGCAATCGGGCTTTGGCGTATGGGTGGGCCTGGACGACCACGTAAGAAAGGGCCCCTGCCGCGGCAAGCGCGCTGCCAAGGTGGGTGAGTCTGACTCCGGCCATGAAACACAGCGACATGGCGGAGAGCATCAGCACAGCCCCTGTTCCAAAGTTGGGCTCCAGCACCACCAGACCAACGAAGAGCGAGGAGAGGACGAGGGGGGGGGCAAACCCCAAGAGGAAGCTCTCCACCCGATCGGCCTTCCTGGCGAAAAAGCTGGCCAGAATCAGAATCAGGGAGAGCTTGGCGAGCTCAGAGGGTTGAAAAGAGATCCCGAATAGGCGGAGCCACCGTCGTGCGCCGTTCACCTTGACTCCAACTGACGGGAGCAGGACCAGGAGCAAGAGCAGAAACGAGGCCAGGAATAACAGCGGAGCGTACCGCTGAAATGCCCGGTAGTCGCGGTACATGGCCCAGACCATCACCGCCACTCCAACCACCATCCAGAGAAGCTGCTTTTTCAAAAAGAGGAATGGGTCGCCATATTTCTCCTGGGCCTTGATGGCGCTGGAGCTGTACACCATCACGACACCGATTCCGACCAAGAGCAAGGAGCGACGCGATGGCAGCGGCGCGCCGGACTGCTTCCTCGAGACTCGAAGTCTCCTCCATTGGGCAAGCGCCTTCGAGCTGAGACCGCAGCGTACCCGCAGCCTGGCCGATCAGGATCAGGCGCTTGACCCGCTCCCGGACAAGAGGCACCAGGGGGCTGAAGTCGCTCTGCTTGTCCTTGCCACCGGCAATGAGCACGAGGGGGACGGTGAAGCTCTCCAGGGAACGGACCACCGCCCCGACGTTCGTCCCTTTGGAGTCATTGATGTACCGAACGCCGCCGATTTCGGCGACAAACTCTAAGCGGTGTTCCAATCCCTCGAATCGGACGAGGGCACTCCGGATCGCCTTCTGGGACGCGCCTACCAATGCGGCCGCCAGACTGGCGGCGAGGGCATTCTCCAGATTATGTACCCCTTGGATCTTCACCTCATTCCAGCGGCAAATCGTCTCTCGCCGCCCCGAAAGGGCGAGGATGAGCTGATCGTCGTTGAGGTAGGCACCTTCAGCGAGAGGTTGGCTTCGGCTGAATGCCACCTTCCGCGCGGTGGCCTTCCGTGCCGCCTCGAGGACCAGGGGATCGTCCGCGTTCACGACAGCGAAGTCCATATGGTCTTGGTTCTCAAAGAGTCGAGCTTTAGCCTGGTAATAATCCTCGACCCAGTTATACCGGTCGAGATGATCCGGGGCGAGGTTCAGGAGCAGGCCCACCCGAGGCCTGAACTCCTTGATCGTCTCCAATTGAAAGCTGAACAGCTCCGCCACGACGATCTCGCCAGCCGGAAGGCTTGGCGCCACCTGGCAGAGAGGGGTGCCGATGTTACCGGCCACAACCGAGGACAAGCCGGCCTCCTTGAGCATTGCGCCGAGGAGGGTGGTGGTCGTGCTCTTCCCATTGGTCCCGGTGACCCCGATGAAGGTGGCTTCACTGCAACGGTAAGCCAGCTCCACCTCGCCGATGAGCGGGATGCCAGCCGCCCGAACTTGCTGAAACAGCGGTTCACGGAGATCGATCCCTGGGCTTACCACAACGAGATCGGCCGCGAGCAAGGAATGTGGACGATGCCCGCCCAGTTCGAGGATGACCCCGTCCCGCCGCAGGCCTGACAGACCGGGCCCAAGCTCACATTCACCCCCCTGATCGATCCCGATCACGAAGGCGCCCTGTTTGAGCAGCAGGCGACAGGCTGCCTCTCCGGATCGCGCCAGTCCTACGACAACCACCCGCTTCCCGCTCAGATCGATCATCGCAGGCTTCGCAGTTCCAGGTTCCGGGTTCCGAGTTTCGGGTTCAACTTCGCAGTTCCAGGTTCCGGGTTCCGAGTTCCGAGTAAGTGGAACTCGT
>JACQEV010000145.1 GCA_016200385.1 Candidatus Methylomirabilota bacterium | reverse complement strand
TCACCCTGAGCTTGTCGAAGGGTGCGTATTTTGGGCTTCGACAGGCTCAGCCCGAACGAGTTTCTTGTTAAACTATTTCTGAGTCACCACACTAGCGGCGTTGCTGGCTCCCGGAGCACTCCCTGTCCGAGATCCCGGGACGGGCTCCCGGACCGGGACGACGTACTTGACACTGTACGCCTCGGTCGGCCCCGGAAGCCGCGCCTTGCTACGCTTGTTTCTTGGCGTGGCATAGTACTCACCAGTTGATTCAGGAAGTAGCTGGAGTCGTAACTGATGCCAGAAACTGACATGTCGTCCGTGAAGAAGAAGGGGTATGATCCTCAGGGAATTGAGGAACACTGGTCCGCTGTCTGGGAACAGGCCGACTACAGCCATGCTGATGAATCGTCACCGAAACCTCCCTATACCATTGTCATTCCCCCGCCTAATATCACAGGGTTTTTGCATCTTGGCCACGCCATGAATAATACGCTCCAGGATATCCTGATCCGGTGGCGGCGCATGCAGGGATATAATGCCCTGTGGATACCCGGGACCGACCATGCGGGAATCGCGACGCAGAATGTGGTGGAGCGACAACTCCAACAAGAAGGGCGTCGCCGCGAGGACCTCGGCCGAGAGGAGTTCGTCCGGCGAGTCTGGCGCTGGCGGGAGGAATCGGGCGGGACGATTATCCGTCAGCTCAAGCGGCTGGGGGCTTCCTGCGACTGGGTGAGGGAGTGTTTTACCATGGACGAACCCCGCCAGCGGGCGGTCCGGGAGGCGTTCGTGCGCCTCTATGAGGACGGCCTGATTTATCGGGGCGAACGATTGATCAACTGGTGCGCTCGCTGCCGAACGGCACTGTCAGATATCGAGGTTGAACACGAAGAGTCGAAAGGCTTCCTCTACTATATCGCCTATCCCTTGGTGGACGACCCCTCCACCGCGCTCGTCGTGGCGACCACCAGGCCTGAAACCATGCTGGCCGACACCGCCGTCGCAGTCCACCCGGACGACCCGCGATACAATCGGTTCATTGGCCGCATGGTCATGCTCCCCTTGACGGGAAGAACCATCCCGGTCGTGGGCGACTCGATTCTGGTGGATCGGGAGTTCGGGACCGGCGCCGTCAAGATCACTCCGGCGCACGACTTTAACGATTTCGAGGCTGGCGAGCGCCATCATCTTCCTCGGATTGCGCTCTTCGATGAAGAGGGAAAGGTCTCGGATCCCACAAAGGAGGCGATGATAGAGGATTCGCTCCATACCGAGATCATGGGCGTCGAGGTGGCGAAGGCTCGGGAAGTCGTCTTGCGCTGGCTCCGGGAGCGGGAATTCCTCGTGAAGGTCGAGGAGCACCAGCATGCGCTCGGCAAGTGCTACCGATGCAGAAGCCTAGTCGAGCCGTTCCTGTCAACGCAATGGTTCGTCAAAACCCAGCCGCTGGCAGATCCGGCCATCCGAGCGGTAGAGGAGGGAAGGATCAGGTTCGTCCCCAAACACTGGGAGAACACCTACTTTGCCTGGATGCGAAACATCAAGGATTGGTGCATCTCACGGCAGCTCTGGTGGGGACACCAGATCCCGGCTTGGTACTGTCTGGGATGTAATCAGGACAAGATCCTTAAGGGAGGGACAGGCGCAGGGTTCCTGCCAGTTCCCCCCTTGGAGCATGAACTCCTCATCATCCTGCGGGAAGCACGACCGATCGTTGCATCGGAGCAACCCGCCACCTGCCCTCGATGCGGCGGGTGCGGTGGGGGAAAGCTCATCCAGGATCCCGATGTCCTGGATACCTGGTTCTCGTCGGCGCTCTGGCCCTTCTCAACTATGGGGTGGCCGGAGCAGACCAAGCTGCTCGAACGTTGCTATCCGACTTCGACGCTGGTGACCAGCTTCGACATCATTTTCTTCTGGGTTGCGAGGATGATCATGATGGGCCTCAAGTTCACGGGGGAAGTCCCGTTCCGGGAAGTGTACATCCATGCTCTGATCCTGGACGCCGAAGGGCAGAAGATGTCGAAATCCAAGGGAAACGTGATCGACCCGATGGAGGTCATCGAGCGGTACGGCGCCGATGCCCTGCGTTTTACCCTGGCCGCCCTCGCGGCCCAGGGACGGGACGTCCGGCTGTCGGAGGAACGGATCGAGGGGTATCGCCATTTCTGCAATAAGCTCTGGAACGCCTATCAGTTTCTCTCCCGACATCTGCCTCGCCTGGGGAGCACCACTCCGGCCCCGAGCTCCCGGCCGTCGTGGTACTGCTGCCAGAACTCGATCTCGGCCAGCTCCCGGCTGGCGAACTCCAGGACGAACTGATCTGCGCGCGCCTTGAGGATGCCGGGGAAGTAGTGGCGATAGGTGCGGTTGAAGCGCGAGCGACCGAAGCGGTTGCCGAAGCAGATGTGGTAGGCGAGCCTGGCCTTCACGCCCTCGGTCGCCATGTTAAAGAGGCGCGCCATCTCCTCCCCCGAGACGTTGCCGCGCGCCGGCTCATCAATCTGGATGAAGTCGGCGCCCGCGGCCACCAGCCCTTTCAGTTCGGCGTTGATCACCTCGGCAAAGCGCTCGGCGACATCCACCACGCCCTTGTAAACCGTCCACGGGTGGATCCGGG